>CANQLO010000058.1 GCA_947624715.1 uncultured Clostridia bacterium | reverse complement strand
ATTGCAGGAAAAGAATATAAATCAAAATATAATGAATGTCAAGAAGGATTTATTACAATGTCAACAAGTCATACAAATACAGGAATTATTTTAGTACCAGATAGTTGCCCTTTAACAGAAGAGATGAAAGAAATGTATTTATTATCAGCAAATTATAATGCAGAAACCGATGAAGAAAAACAAAAAATAGAAACAATATTTGAAGGAAATAGTGGCTCTTCAAATTTAATAAAATCACTAGATAATCACGGAATAGAAATAGATGGCTTTACAAAAATTAGTTTAAGGGAAGCAAGTATTGGAATAGCAACAATAGTAGTATTTATAGCAATTTATTTAGGAGTTATATTCTTAATAGCAAGTTCAGCTATTTTAGCATTAAAACAACTAACAGAAAGCACTGATAATAAACAAAGATATACTATTTTAAGAAAAATTGGTTGTGATGAAAAAATGATAAATAAAGCATTATTTAGGCAAATAGGTATTTTCTTTGGTATGCCACTTATTTTAGCAATTATACATTCTATTTTTGGAATACAATTTGCAATAACATTAATGTCAGGCTTAGCATCAAGAGATGATTTACTACCTTCAATTATAGGAACAGTAATAATTATTGGTATAATATATGGCTCATACTTCCTAGCCACATATTTTGGTGGAAAAAATATCATCAAAGAGGAGGAATAAGGTATAAAATGGAAGAATTATCAAAATAATATATTTTAATGATGCTGTTTATATAAACAAAAGATTTAAATAGTAATTATTGATAATTTATTATTTTAATGATAATATAAGTAAAAAGTTTAAAGGAGGAATTTTGCATGAGAAAAAATATTAAAACTACTGAGGCAGTATTTCCAATGCCTGTATTAATGGTCGCAACGTATAATGAAGATGGAAGTGTTGATGTAATGAATGCAGCATGGGGAACTATGCTATCAAGAAATCAAGTTATATTAAATTTAACAGAAACTCATAAAACTGTAAAAAATATTAAAGAAAGAAAAGCATTTACAGTAAGTATTGCAGATAGTAAACATGTTGTAGAAGCGGATTATTTTGGAGTAGTATCAGGTAATAATACACAAAATAAATTTGAGAATACTGGACTATCTGCAACAAAATCAGAAAATGTAGATGCACCAATTATAAACGAATTTCCAATATGTTTTGAATGTGAATTTATAGAATATCAAAATGATGAGTACGGAGCAGGTGTTATTGGAAAAGTGGTTAATGTTACTGCTGATGAGAGTGTAATGAATGAAGATAAAATAGATATTTCAAAAGTAAATGCAATAGCATTTGATCCATATACACATGGATATTATAAAGTTACTGAAAGAGTTGGAGAGGCTTTTAAGGATGGATTACAACTAAAAAAATAGAATAAAGATATTTGAAAAATTCAACTATTTCTATTTTGGAAATAGTTCAAATGAGAAATATGAAAAATTTATTAAAATAAAACTATAAAGAAAGGATGATGAATTTTATGGAAAAAGCAAAAGTTTATTACGCAAGGGAGATAACTCCTGAAAATTTAATTAAAGTATATGAGGCACTTGGAGTTAATTTAAAAGGAAAAATTGGAGTAAAAGTTTCAACTGGAGAAGATGGAGCAAGAGGATATTTAAAGGCAGATTTAATAGCACCATTAGTAAAAAAGTTAAATGGAACAATCATTGAATGTAATACAGCTTATGATGGTGCAAGAAATACAGCAGAGGATCATATGAAATTAGCAGAAAAACACGGCTTTACATCTTATGCTGATGTAGATATTATGGATGCAGAAGGAGAAATGAAAATACCAGTAAACAATGGCAAGCATTTAAAATATAATTTAGTTGGAACACACTTAGACAGATATGATGCAATGGTAAATTTGGCACACGGTAAAGGCCACGCTATGGGAGGATTTGGTGCAAACTTAAAAAATCAATCAATAGGTGTTGCATCAAGAAATGGAAAAGCATATATTCATACAGCAGGAGCAACAGAAAAAACAGATGAATTATGGGCAAAACTTCCAAAGCAAGAAGATTTTATTGAGTCAATGGCAGAATCAGCAAAATCAGTTGCAGATTATTTTGAAGCAAATAATAAAAAAATAGTTTATATAACAGTAATGAATTTCTTATCAGTTGATTGCGATTGTGATGCACATCAAACAGATCCTGTAATGGAAGATTTAGGAATAGTAGCATCTTTAGATCCTGTTGCAAATGATCAAGCATTTATTGATATGATATGGGCTTCAAAAGATAAAGGTGCTCATCTTTTACAAGAAAGAATAGACCGCCAAGTTGGAAGACATATACTACCTTATGCAGAAGAAATTGGACTTGGTACAACAAAATATGAGTTAATAAATATTGATTAATAAATTAAATTTATAATGGAGGGTATTAAAATGTTAGAAAAAGTAGAAAGTATAAAAAAACAAAATCGTTTAGTTCAGGCTTTAACAAGTACAAAGGGAAAATATATAGTAGGAACATTCCTTTTAAGTGGAATAGGTATAGCTTTACCTAGAATATTCCATATTTTAGCAGGAAGCTCTGCTGGTGCCACATTATTACCAATGCACATTGCAGTTTTAATTGCAGCATTAATTTTTGGAGGAATAAGTGCAAGTATAGTTGCAGGAAGTTCAGTTATATTTAGTTATTTATTAACTGGAATGCCTAGCTTAGC
>CANQLO010000057.1 GCA_947624715.1 uncultured Clostridia bacterium | reverse complement strand
ATAATTGAATGCATCAAAAGAAATGTTTTAATAGGTGCTAAAGAGATAATTGAAGAAACTAGTATTGCTGATAGAACCGCTAGAAGAATTTTGAAAAAATTAGTTGATAATAAAACTATTGAGGCAGTTGGAAATGGTGAAAAAGACCCTAATAAAAAATATAGAATGGCAGACTAATGACATAGTAATGGCAGAGCAATAAATATTATTATGGAATGTGCATACCAGAAATTAAAGAAATATGTATAGGAGGTATAATAAAATGTTATATGTAATTAGACATGGACAAGTTGATACCAATATCAAAAATCAGGTTAATGGTTGGAATGAAGAAAAACTTAATTCAGTAGGAATACAACAATCCATAAATGCAGGTAATCAATTTAAAAACATAAAAATTGATGTAATATTTTGTTCACCATTATTGAGAACAAAACAAACTTATAATAATTTAAATATAAATGGGGTTCCAATTTTCTATGATGATAGAATAAAAGAAAGAAATTCTAATAGTATGGTTTATGCTAATGTAGAAATATTAGATAATAATATTTGGTATGATAGAACAAAAAATATTATATATAAAGATTCTGAAGGCTTTAAAAGTATAATAAATAGAACCGACTCATTATTAGAAGATATTAAAAATAATTATAAAGGCAAAAATGTATTAATAGTCACACATGGAGATATATGTAAGGCTATTTATTTATATTTTAACCCAAAAACAGAAGATATTAGTAAATTTCAACAAGATAATTGCGAAATAATTCATTATAATTTTTAGAGATATTTACAGGTTTATACGAGGAATTAATATGGATTTTGATAGATTAAAACATTCACTTGCAGTTGCAAGAAAAATGGTTACAATTGGTAAAAATAAAGAATTATCTGAAGAACAATTACAAGAGTTATTTATACTTGGATATAATCACGATATTGGTTACGAATTTGGTACTAATGAAAATCATAATGTAATTGGTGGAAATATTTTAAAACAAAGTAATTATAAATATTGGAAAGAAGTTTATTATCATGGAGCTATAAATGCCCAATACTCATCATTATATTTAGAAATATTGAATAAAGCAGATATGCAAATTGATAAATATGGTAATGATGTTGGTTATACAAAAAGGCTAAAAGATATTAAAACGAGATATGGAGAAAATTCAATAACTTATAAAAACGCAGAAACATTAGTATCAATGTTAAGGAATAAAGATTAGAACAGTTAAAAAATATATTATTGAGGAGTAAATTATGGATAAATATATAATCGTAACAACACTATGTAATAAAGAAGAAATAGCAAATAAGATAATAGATACATTACTTGAAAAAAGATTAGTAGCTGGATGTCAGATTACGAAAGTTCACTCTAAATATTGGCGGAATAATAAATTAGAAGAATGTGATGAATACAAATTAGAATTTAGAACAAAAGAAAATTTATTTAGTGAAATAGAAAATGAAATAAACAAAATACATGATTATGAAGTTGCTGAAATTTCTTATATAGAAATATATAGTGCAAATAAAGATTTTCTTAATTGGATAAATATAGAAACAAAATAGATACAAGTATTACTCAAAATGAAAATGGAAAATTTTATAAAGATTTTATTGGTTAAAAATTGACCAATAAAATGACCAATATTTGCGTTTCATACTGAAATATGCTATAATTAAGATAGGTTTTAAATAAACTAGGAGATGATAATATGTTTAGTTTAGATGAATTAAAGATGATTAGAAAAAATTATATATACTGGAATGATACAAAAGAACTAAAACTACAATTTAGAGCAAAAGGAGATCCATCAATAAAAAAACCAGAAGAATTAACACAAGATGAAAAAAACAAAATTATTTCTGGATTATATGAATATGCAATAATTAGAAATATTGCCAAAGGTAATGGAATAGCTGGAGCAAGGAATGAACAGGAAGTTTTAGATGATATTCATTCTGATTTTTATAAAATGATTCTGACACCAGGCAAAAAATCTGTCCATCCATTTCATACGATGGTTGGAGAACCTACATCCTCTATTATGATGGATTTAGCTCATCCAGATGAAGAAAAACATCAAATGGCAGAAATATATTTTAAATATATCTTATCAGAGAATGGTAAAAAAGCTACTAATGTTAAGAGGAGTATCGATGGAGGACAGTGTTATAGCATTTCATATGATATTGAAGAGATAGAAAAAAATAATGATTTTAAAGCACAACTCGATCCAAACAACCCTATGTACACCCAATCAAAGAGAAAAATAGATTTAACACCAGAGCAATTAACACATAGAAAAGAAATAGTAGAAAGATTAATAGCAGATTATAAAAAGATGGAACATGATGAATGGTATAAAAGTAGAAAAGAAAAAGAAGATGATGATATGCAACGAATTGCTAATGTTGTAAACAAAAATGAAATAATAAATTCATCTATAAAAGGACCGGGATTATTAAGACTTTTAATAGCAGCACAAAATCTAAGCATTGAAGGTGAGAAAGACTTTTTAGAAGAAATGTTAAAGCAACCAGCTGTAAATGATGCTTTACTTGAATTAAAAAAATCCGGACAAGTTCATACTATACATACTGAGGCACAAGAAAATGAAAAAAGACGGTAATGTAGATAAATATGGTCTAGTAAAGACTCATAATTTTACGAAGGGAGAAAATTTACATAGAACTGCTAATGAATATATCAAACAAAAACCTGATGCAGTCACATTTGCTAGAAAATATTTAAGTACAAATAATTCTTTTACATTAGAATATAATAATCCAGACTCTTCGCAGTATTCTAAACTAATTGAATTAGTTGCGAGGACACAAGGAAAACTTACTAGTAGAACAAGGAATAATGATGGAAACATTGTTTTACAAGTAGATGATGGAAAAGAACAATCAAAATAAGTATTTTTAAGTTTTATAGATAGAGCCAAAATGTAGCTCTATCTTATTCTTTTCTTATCTTTATTTTTAACAATTTCTTTTTCAGCTCTTTCTTTATTATCTTTAAATCTTTTTTGAATTAGAAAATCTTCCTTTTCTCCTTTTTCAGCTTTAGTAATAATTCTTCTACAAGTTTGTATTTTAGAATTTAATCTATCTATATCTTGAGATAATATATTAATTTTTGCCTCGAGAATTGTTTTATCGGCAATATTTTGAGTTTTGTTATATAATTTCATATATTCTTCTTTTTGAGCTTTTAATGGCGAAATTTCTTCAAGATATTTAGCCCTTAACTTTTGCACATCTTCTATTGATGTTAAATTATAATCACTAATCATATTTAATTCATCACATAATTTATTAAATTTTTC
>CANQLO010000056.1 GCA_947624715.1 uncultured Clostridia bacterium | reverse complement strand
AATATTTCTATTATCATTTTTTCTTAAATTTTGTCAACACTTTTTTTTAAAATGTACTTGACATTGGGTCCATTTTACTATTACATCCTTCTGTTTTTTTGTTCTTATTTATGCATCTAAACTTCTTATGGGTACTAGATGTTTTCTTTCTCCTAAATATTTATATTTTCCTTCACTTAAACCACATGCTATTCTTAATTGTGAATTTCTACTTAATTCTCTTCTAAATGATTCTACACTTCTATGTCCAAATATATTGAAATTTGTGATATATTATTCATAGATTTTTCAACTCCTTTGTGTATTTTTTTTAGTAACTAAATTATATCAAATTAGAGCTGAAAAATCCATAAAAACGCTTGAAAATGAATTTAAAGATAAGTCATCTAATTTAGAATATGAATATAAGCGCAAAATTCATAAGTTAGAAAAAGGAAATAACCATTTGCACAAAATTATTGATAGATTTTACAAAACCATTGATAAATTTATAGAATGGATTTGTACAAAGTTTAATTCTGGAGATTCAAAAGAATTAGTCAAAAAATTTCAAGATGAAACACACACACTCATTGACCCAGTAAAGCAAATGAAAAAAGAAGAAAAAGAGAAAGAATGGGAATTAGAAAAATAAAGTAGATATTATTATTAAAGCATAGAAAGTCACATTCAAATTCTTGAACATGACCTTCTACGCCAAAGGTTAAAATTTCCAAGGAATTTTGGAACTATCTGTCATAGAATAACAATTACATCTATTCTTAGCCCAAGGTTTCTTGCCTCTACTCTGTCCGCAACAGTCACATATTTCATCTGTATCACATGAATTGTTTCGTTTCCATATTTGACGTTCTTTTTTGTTTCCAACAGCAATAACACTTCGTTGATTAGCTAGTATTTCAAAATCCAAATCACTCATTATTTTATGGGGGTTATTTTCAAAATCCCATGGTTTCGTGATCTTTATTGAATCATAAATTAATTTAGCTAATCCAGTTAGTGGTTCAGGAGTTGTAAATATTCGGCTCTCGCTTAAATCCACATTTCTTTTTATTTCTTATCACCACTTAAGAAGCTTCTAATTTTCTTAAAAACTCTTTTATTTTTACTGTTGTCAATCCTGAAAACATCATTCATCGGAACGAGTTGTGCTAACTGTTTCTTTACCTCCTCAATATCTTCTGGAGTATTAACAGTTCTAACGATGTTGCGTTTTTTACTTGCTTCAACTTCATTTACCATTTTGTCTAAAGTAAGGTCGCAATATTCATCCTCCCAGTCACCTAAAAAATAAAATCTGTCAATGACAGTTTTTGTTTTTTCGTTTTGGAATGTTCCAAACAAAATAGGATCTTTTTGTCTGCGCTCCTTTTTAACCTGTCTTTCGACTTTGCCAGTATAGTCAGTAAAGAGAACATATAACTGATCAAATTTATCTTTGACCTGTTCGATAATAGCAACAATTTCATCCGGTATTTCACGCTCGTACTTTTCGGGTTCAATAATTTTAACGGTATCCTTTGCTATATTATCGATATATTCTTCAATATCATCCCTATAGATGAATGTTGTAATGCCCATCTTGACAATTTCTCTTTCAGCTTCAATGCTTTCAAGATGGAATAACAACTTCCTCATACCAGCTGTTTGACCAGTTATTTTGTACTTGTTTAGTAACTCCAAACAGTTATCGTAGATTCTTGATAAATCCTCATCTGTTACCGTTTGTTTCCGTGCCTTTACAATTTCAAAATACTCGCTAGGGTTAAGTTCTTTTTGTTCGCTCATTTTTTTAAACTCCTTTCGTTAATTGCGGACTATAAATTTGAAATTTAACCTTCAGGGATTCCTATTCTAAGATTCCCTCAATTATGCAAAATGCATAATTTATATATATTATACAATAATTTTATGTAATTTTCAAGTTTTTGACATTTCAATTTTTTCGTCCTTAATTTTTATTTTAAAATCCACTTTTTTTAAGAGTGGATTTTAGTTTTGTACGAAAAAATGTTAAAATAGTAGTAAGATACTGTGTTTGGAGAGTTTTGGAGGTATCATATGAGTGAAAAAATGCATTTAACTTTGGATGAAAGAAATTTTATAGAACAGGAACTCTCGAAAAACACTAGCTTTAAAGAAATTGTAGACATTGTGTTCATTGTAACAAGGTTTGCTCTGATTTTGAAGATGGCATTTGCCTTAGGTTGAAACATTCTCCTTTTGTTTGTAATGGTTGTACTCAAAAGTATAGTTTCAAACTAACAAAATATTACTATAGAGCCTTACCTTCTTTTAACAAATACAAAAGTGTTCTTTCTGAATCAAGACAAGGTATTAATTTGACAGAATTAGAATTATCTAATTTAGATAGAATAGTTTCTCCTTTAATTAAAAAAGGTCAATCAATTTCGCATATTTACAAAACTCATGATATACCCTGTTCTAGAACAACATTATATAGGTATTTATCTAATAATTGTTTTTCAGTTGGACCAATAGACTTACCTAGGAAAGTACGAATGAAAAAGAGAAAACAAAGGAATATTGAGCCTAAAGATACTAAAGCAAAAACTAATCGTACTTATGGAGATTTTCAAAAGTACCATGAATTTATCAGATATGTTTTACCTAAAGGAGTTTTTTTTAATGGACTTTTACAAACAGATATTGATTTGATGATAAATCATATCAATATCTTAGGTAGATCTATTTTTAATTGGTTTGCTCCAATTGATGTAGCAAAATTCACTATGGAAAAAAAAACAATTAAAAAGTTGAATCTCAAAAAGGTTCCAACCGATGAGATTCAACTCAACCCTAAACTACTAAAGAAAAATTAACAATTAATATTAATAACTTCAGACACAGTATCTAATTAACTGAATTTACTTTGATACACAAGTGGAATTTAGTCTAAAATAAAAATTTCCAGTTGTGTGTTTGTCATGCAAATTTTTCTTTAATCTATTAAAATTATACTATATTTTCTTTTATTTTTAAAGAGAAAAGTAAAAGAAAGTTCTCATTTTTAAGAACTTTCTTTAATACAATCATTTTTTACTTAAGTAGATTTTACTTTAAAAACTAACCTTTTCATAAATAAATTTAGGAAAATTCAAAGCATTTTACTTTTTTTAATATTAATTATATCTCTATTTAAATTTTCTATAATTTATATATTTTACTCCTAAAGCTATTACTATTATCAGTAATATTATAATAACAGCTCCTATACATATACTACCAGCATTTGGTATCTTTATAGTTGACTTTGTATTATCTTCTTTTACAATAGTTTCAGTTTTTTTCTCCACTGTTATCGGCTGAACCGCTTCTATTTCTCTATCTCCCTCTGTATAATATATCAATACATCTTTTTGATTAATTTCTAAATTTGTTCCTCTATCTATCTTATAATCTGTTATTTC
>CANQLO010000055.1 GCA_947624715.1 uncultured Clostridia bacterium | reverse complement strand
TATTTTTTTAGCATCTTCAGTAGTAAGTTTGTAATTATCATTTATGTTTAGTTCTCTATTTTCTTGACTCATATTCTACCTCCTTAGACAACATTATAAAACTTTTGTTTGTAAATGTCAATGCTATAACTATATTATATAATAAAAAATATTAAAATACTATTACATTTATGTGTATTTTTTGTTACAACAAAAATTCTTAATTAATACTTGATAAATTATATAAAATATGCTAAAGTAAGAATTATAAATCGAATTATATAAGAGAGATTGAAACAAATATGTCATTTTTCGCATACCTGTTTCGTAATCGCTCCAACAACGAATCTGTTCGAACTTTTTAGGAACAGTAGATACAAAATCAATATTTTAAGTAAAGACTTACAAATATTTATATTGAAATTTTTAGCCAGTACATATATAATAAAATTCAAGATGAGTAGATGAAATGGAGGAAACTAAAGATGGAAGATAACTATCCAAAAGCATATAAAGAAGTTATAGAAATATTAAAATATGTGCCAGAAGAAAGTGTGAATAAAATACCACAAGAGCTTCTTGATGCATTTAAAGCTCAAATGGACCCGGATTATGATTTTACTGTTGATATAAATAAAAATTTTGAAGAACAGCAATTATTAAGTGAAACCAAAGCTATATTGGCTAATATATTTAGAGACTACTGGGCTACGCCAGATCAAAAAGAAAAAATTGAAGCAAAGGAAAGATATGATAGGCAAAAAGAAGAAGAAGAAAAAAGGAGAAAATATAATCCTGATGACTTATTTAAAAGAACAAATGAAGTAGATATTAAAGAAAAAACGGAAGAAGCTAACATTAATAATTTACCTATTGAAGTCAAGAAAGAAAAATTTTATCAAAAAATTATTAATTTTTTTAAAAGAATTTTTAATATAAAAGATAAATAAAATTTTTTAATAATAAGAAGAAATTATTTTACATAAATATCAATTACGAAATTTGTCACATTATGTATATTTATACATAAAATAAATAGTGAATAGATAAATCTATTTACTATTTATTTTTTTAGAGGTGAGTAAGCTTGAAAAATACCAAAAATATTATAATAGGAGTTTTATTAATCGTAATACTAACTATGGCTGTTGGTTATGTTGGATTTGCAACTCAACTTTCTGTAAATGGTACTGCGGAAATTGTAGGAGAGTGGAATGTAAAAATATCAAATGTTGAAGCTACATTTGTTAGTGATAACTGTGAAGCTGGAAAACCAGAGTTTACTAATACGACAGCGACTTTTTCTGCAAAATTATTAAAGCCCGGAGATCATATAACATACCAAATAACTGTAGAAAACGCTGGAACAATAGATGCAGTTTTAGATAACTCTAACTTTAAGAGTGAAGAAGGTGGTTCACCTGCAATTGATTATAAAGTATCAGAATTAGTACAGTCATTGCCTGCAGGAGAACAAGGTACTTTTACTATAGATGTAATTTATAAAGAAGATACAACAGAAGTACCAGTCATTAAAACAAAAACAATAACTGGTATATTAGAATATGTGCAAAATTAACAAAAAAACTATATAAGTTTTCAATAAAAGCTGTAGGGAAGATAATTCTTCCCTATAAAATTAGGTGATTTAAATGAAAAATATTAAAAATAAAGGATTACTAATAACTATTATATTCTATGGTATAATAACAATTTATTTAACAATAACGCAAACAGTTATTTATACTAATATAATAAATCCAATATTTTGGACATTTATAATTTTTTATATAAAGTGGTATATGAAAAAAGTATATATAAGATTTGATAAGAATAAAAGTCATCTTGTATATATTATTATAATATCATTAATGCATATTATAATTTTTTTTAATATTGGATTTATATTTGGATTTTCAAAAAGTCCATATAATTATAGTTTTATGCAGATTATAAAAAATATGTGCATACAAATTATCCCGATAATTGGAATAGAAATTACAAGAGGAGTTTTGGTAAACAGAAATAAAAGTAATAGACAATTCTTGTTTATAATATCAGTTTTATTATTTCTGTTAGAAATAAAATATAATATATTTTATAATTTAATATCAGATAAAGAAGGACTTTTCAAATATATTATTAGTACAATTATTCCTTTACTTTCAGAAAGTATATTATGCACTTATTTAGTAGAAAAAGAATCTTATTTAATAACTTTAATTTACAAAGTATGTAGCAAACTTGTTATTTTAATATTGCCAATTTTACCAAATATAAATTGGTTTATATTTGGCTCAGCTAATATATTATCAACAACCATAGTATATATTTTATTTAAGTATAAGTTTATGAAAACAAGAAAGTATTATAAAAGGAAAAATAATACTTTGTTTGAAAAAACTACTTATGTTGTTGTAATAATTTTATCTATATTTTTAGTATGTTTTATGTTGGGATTATTTAAGTACGAACCAATAGTAATACTTTCTAATAGTATGAATCCTGCATTTAGCAGAGGAGATGTTGTAATATATAAAAAAGTTGATGTAAGAAAAATTAATGTAAATGATATAATTATATATTCTATAGCAGAACAAAATATTGCTCATAGAGTTATTAATATAACAGAAGAAGATGGAATTTTATATTTTCAAACAAAAGGAGATAACAACAATGCTCCGGATATGCTAAGAATTACAGAAAATAACATTAAAGGTGTATATGCTCTTCATGTAAAATATGCAGGCTTTCCGTCAGTTTGGTTACATGATTATTTTAACAAGGAGGCAGCAAAAGTTGAAACAAAGTAAAAAGTTTTATATCATAGTAATTGCTAATATTATTGTGACAATAGTTGGAATGATTTTATTAGCGTTAGGACTAAATAAAGAAAAAAATATTTCAAAGTATAGTTACGAAATACAAAAAAGTAGTGATTATGAAATATTGTTAAATGAAAATAATTTTTATGAAAATGATATACTTCCTTCAGGATATATATATGCATCAAAATCTATAGATGAAATAATGATTGATTTTAAGTATTATCTTAAAGGAAACGAAAATACAAATATAAAATATAATTATAGAATAGTTGGCAATTTAGTTGGTACAGTAGATTATAACAATGAACAAAACAAAGAAATCTGGAATAGAAGTTTTGTATTTTATGAGAATTCATATAATGAAGAAGAAAATATAAACGAACTACTAGTAGACAAAAATGTAAATATAAAATATGGGATTTATTCAGATTTAGTTAATTCTTATGAAAAAGAATATGATATATCAGTAGATTCTGTTTTAAAGATATTTTTAAATATTTCTTATGAAATTGATTTATCGCAATTTAATGTAGATAATGAAATTGCAAAAGATGTGATTGAAGTTGATATACCAATAAATAATACTGTAACAGAAGTAAAAGAAAAATACGAAAAAAGTGATTTTAAAGAAATAAATTCTAATGAAAATAATTATAGTATTGATAAAATAATATGTCTTACACTTGGAATAGCATTACTTTCAATAGAAGTAATAATATTAGCTAAAAAAATAGAAGAAAGCATAAGAAGAGATTTGAAGCAAAATTATATAAAAAATATATTAAAAAATTATAATAACTTAATTGTAACAGTTGAAAATGAACCAGATATAAGTAATTTAAAAGTAATGAATGTTAATAAATTTGAAGATTTAATAGACATTGCCGAACAAAATCAAACTAATATTATTCATTATGAAGTAGTAAAAGACAAAGAAAGCAAGTTTTATGTAATAGTTAATAATTATGCTTACATTTGTGAATTAAGGAATGAGAAATAATTTAAATATAGAGGCTATGTGTTTTAGTTGAATCTAAAATTCATGGCTTTTTTGTGCGTAAAAAACGTCAAATAAAAAATTGAAAAGAGCAACAACACCATTTACGTTGAAATATTGATATACTAAAATTAAATTTTGTTATTAAAACTATACACTTTTAATTAAAAGTATGATATACTTTAAATACTAAAAATAATGAAGGGAGAAAAGCTACATTAGCTAATTATAAGATATGAGTTTTTTTGATAAATTAAAACAAGGACTAAGTAAAACAAAAATAAGTTTTGGATTTAAAAAAGTTGATGAAGAACTACTAGAAGAACTAGAAGAAAGTCTAGTTATGGCAGATGTAGGATTTGATGTAACAGAAGAAATTATTTCTAATTTAAGAACAAAAATAAAAAAAGAAAATATAACAGAAACAGAAGATGTAAAAAATGCATTAAGAGAAGAACTTACTAATGTGTTTGATGGACTAGATCAAAACTTGGATATATCACATAAACCAGCAGTAATTCTTATGGTAGGAGTAAATGGTTCAGGAAAAACAACTTCAATAGGAAAAATTGCTAATAAATATAAAAATGAAGGAAAAAAAGTAGTAATAGTAGCAGGAGATACTTTTAGAGCCGCAGCAGTAGAGCAAGTAGAAGTTTGGGCAAACAGAGCTAATTGCGAATTGGTAAAAGGAAAGGAAAATCAAGATCCATCATCAGTAATTTTTGATGGATGCAAAAGAGCAAAAGAAGTTGATGCTGATATTTTAATATGTGATACAGCAGGAAGACTTCAAAACAAAAAGAATTTAATGGATGAATTAGAAAAAATGAAAAAAGTAATAGACAGAGAATTACCAGATTCATCAAAAGAAATACTTTTAGTACTTGATGGCTCAACAGGACAAAATGCTATATCACAATTAAAAGCTTTTAAAGAAACAACAGGAATAACAGGATTAGTTCTTACAAAATTAGATGGAACTGCTAAAGGGGGAATTGTTATAAGACTTGCAAAAGAGGAAAGAGTGCCAGTAAAATTTATTGGTGTTGGTGAAAAAATTGATGATATGGAGACATTTAATAGCACAGACTTTGTAAATGCAATTATAGTTTAGAAAGGTGTCAATGTCAAAAGGGACGGAGGTTATTGACATTATTTTCAATATGGATGAAATTGTTTGACATTGTTACAAAAATATAACAAGTTTATTACATTTTTGTATATTCGGAAAAATCCATTGATATTTGAACTTCA
>CANQLO010000054.1 GCA_947624715.1 uncultured Clostridia bacterium | reverse complement strand
CAGAACAAGATGTTCCAGACATTACTTCTTTTGAGGTAGAAACATCTGGAAGCAATGCAATTATAACAGTTTCATTAAAAGAACCTGTTAAAGACGCAAGATTTTATATAAATGATACATTAGTTACTGGAGTTGCTACAGGAAATGGAAATACATATAAAATTACAGTAGCATCTAGTACTCTTAAAGCAGACGAAGAAAATGTATTAAAAGTATCTAATGAAGCAAATTCATTTACATTATCAAAAACATTTACTTATAGAAAATTAGTAGCACCTACAGAAGTTACAGTAGCACCTACATCATCAAATGAAGAAGGAGCTGTAAATGCTTCAAATGTTACAAATGCTACAGTTTTAATGAGATTTGCAACATTAAACAAAGTACCTGTAACAGTTGATGTTACTATAATAGATAAAAATGACAAAACAATGTCATTATCTAAAGAATTAAATGGATTTGAAACAGAACCAAAAATTGAAAATGTAGATTTTAGTTCTTTAGCAGATGGAGAATTAAGCGTTAAAGTATCAGTTAAAGACAATAATGGTAATATCATTCATCAAGCTGCTACATCTTATGGCGAAATAGAAAAGAAATCAGGTTCTCCAATGGTACAGTATACATCTGTAAAACGTACAAGTGCAACTCAAGCCCAAATAAAAGGACTTATAAAAACAGATACAACAGATACAGTATATTGCTTAGTAAAAGCAGCTAGTGAAGCAAAACCAACTGTTAATGAAGTAATTAACAATACTGTTACTACACCTACACCATTATCATCAAGTTCAGATAATGGCGGTGATAAAACTGTAACATTTAATTACGGAGAAGCTAACAAAGAGTATGTTGCATATATTGTAGTAAAAACAACTAAAGGAACAAAATCTAGTGATGTTATGGCTGTAAACATTCCATCATTAAATGCAACAGTAATGGATCAAGTAGTTGCTGCTAATATTAGCAAAAAAGCATCTACACAAGCAACATTTGTATGGAATTATGATGAATCAAAAGCTGGTCTTACAGGATATAAAGCAATATTAAAAAAGAATAATGTTGCAGTAGCTGAAAAGACAATTAAGTTAGGAGAAGAAAAAGAAGTTGACTTTTTTGCTGACATGAAGAAAGCAGGCGACGGAACATATTCAGTAGCAATAGTCGCACTTGGAAATGGTGTAAATTATGAAGATTCAGTAGAAACACTATGCACAACTACAGTAACAGTTGATAAAGTAACTAATAGTGTAACTGTTACTACTCCAGATAAAGGTACTACTTTATTAAAATGGAATGCAGCTACAGGTACTAATGTAACTAATATTAGTGATTATACATTAGAAATAGCAAAATATAATGCTATAAGTAATACTTATGAAACTGTAAAAACTGTTAATACACTAGAAACATCATATGATATAAAAGAAATAGTAGAAGAAAATGGAATAGGCGAATATGTATTTAAAGTAACTGCGAATGCAAAAGAAGATATACTAATGGTTAGTACTCCTTCTGTAGCTAAAGTAGAATCTTCTACAATAAAATATTTATTAGCAGAAGGTATTAGTGATTTAGCTGTAACTGATAAAGAGCAAACATCAATCACATTAACAGGAACACTATTACCAAAAATTTATAGTGGTACTACAGTTCCAACATATACTTTATACTGCAAAAAAGCTAGTGAAACATCTTGGACTTCTAAAGGTGCAGTAACAAAATTTCCAGTTTCAGTATTAAGCTTAGACGCTGGTACAGAATATTCTTTCAAATTAGTAACTACTACTACATCAGGAGATTGGGTATCAAATGAAGTAACAGCTAAAACTACAGTTGCTCCAACAACAATAACAACTGCAAATCCATTGACTTATAAAAAATATGAAGCTACAAATGCCGCTGATCCAACAGCTAAATTTACGGCAGATAATCAGATAGCATATAATGAAGGAAAATTATACATTAGAAATACTGGTACAACTGTAACAGAATATTCTACAGAAGTAGAAGGAGTAGCAGATATTATTAGTCTATTAAGTGAATTAACAGTTGATACGACTACATTAGAAATTAAAAACAATAAAATTTCTAAACTAACATTCACAACACCAACCACAGAAGCAAAAACATATGATTTAACAAATGTTAGTAAAGATGCAGAGGTTACTGTAAAGGGAAATCTAAATAAAATAGCTGTTTTAAAAGGAACAATAAAAACACTTACATTAGAAACAGCAGCTAATGTAGATTTATCTGCACTAACTGTTAAAAGCGGAATTACTGTAAAAGGTACTGGAAGTATACTATTAGTTGCTAATAATACAAAATTAACTCCAGATACTGCAGTTAAGAGTGTTACAGTTAATGATGTATCTATAACAACAACTGTTGCTCCACTTAAAACAATAACTGCAAAATCAAACGTATTTGATATTGAAGGAGACGATACAAATAAATTAACAGTAGATAGTTCTAAAGCCAATAATGCAGTAACATTAAACTTTGTTACAACAGAGCAAAAAGACTTAGATCTTATTGCAAATGCAAACTATGCAACAAAGATTACTAATTCTACTACAGGCACAGGCGCATTAACAATTAAAGCCGGAAAAGTAGATTTAAGTGACGTGGAAGGTTTACCATTTACTACAGTTAAAGCAGCTACTAATAGTACTCCAGAAACTATAGTTACTATAGTAACAGAAGGTAAAGCATTAGAGCCAAATCATCAAGATGATGCTATTGATAATGCTACTGCTACAGCTTTAGTTAATGGTTCAGGTTTAAAATTCCAAGCTTCTGCTGCTGGTACTGCAACATATAGCACAACAAAAGATTCTAGTGAAGTTAAATTAAGAATCAAATCTGGAACAGTAGCAATAACTAGAGATGCAGAATAATTAAGACTTTAGAGTAGATCCATAAAAATACACGGGTTATAAAAACTCGTGTATTTTTTGTATATTACTTTCTTAATAGCAAATTTCTATTTCTATTTTAATACTAAATCAGTGAAATCACTTATTGATATAGTTTGTATAGGTTCTTCATCATCACCATAAAAAGTAATCACTAATTTTGTATTTTTTAGAGCATCATCATTTTCAAACCAAATAACTAAAATTCCGTCGTCTAGTATACCTTTTCCTGTACTAACACCTGTTCTTTCATATTCGATTCTTTTTGCTGTTTCAGATGTAAATGATAATACTAAATAATATCCAGTCTTTTCTGTAAAGTTTTGGGTAAATGGATCTCCACTGCTTAGTTTATGTAATGTTCCTGTAACTTTTCCTTCACCATTATTATTAGTTGATACACTTACATCTTCTTGTACTTTATTAATTTGTGTACCTAAAAGTGTATCACTATTTCCATTTGCTTCTTTTATTGAATCATTTACACTTTCAACATTAAGGTTTGCTTGAGCTTCTGATTTAATTAAGTCTTTAACATGATTTTCTAAAGCTATTTCAGCTTTACCCTCTATATCTTTAAATATAGTAGGATTGCTATTATATGCATTCATATCAACAGCTTTTACTTGTGCTTCATAAAGATCCTCTAATTCTGGATATGCTCCCATTAATGTATGTAGACTTGCTAATTCTTCACCTCTTGCTTTTTCCATTACTACTAAAGAGTTTATGGCTTTTACAATTACACCTCTAGCTGTTTTAGGATTATCCTTAGGTCCACTATGTGTTTCATCTGCTATTCCAGCACCTTTACCGTCTTTTTGAACATTAACAGCATTTACATCTTCTGCATTTTTAACCATATTAAATGCTTTTTCAAATTGACTATTAATATATGCATCTTTTACTAATTTGCTATAGCTTAATTCTCCACTACCATTAGCACCTTCTGTATAGTCTTTTAAATAGGTTCCAACATTAAGAAGATTTTTAGCACGTGTATAATAATTTGGTTCACCGATATTTCTTAGCCATTCAATAGCATCTACTTTAGCACTTACAATTGGTAATCCTAATGCTCTAATATCTCTTACTAAATTAGATTTTGCAGTATCAATGCTCTTTAATGTTGCAGTTTCACTTGAAATTGCTGCTTTTGCAACTGCTATTCTATTTAATGTTGCTGTATCTTTTGCAGTTGTTGCAATTTCTTCATATATTGCTATTTCTTTTAATGCACTTTCTCTTGCTTTTGCTACTTCTGCTTGCATTGATGTATTATCTAATTTTAATTGTTTATCAATTAAGCTTCTGTATTTTTCTACTTGTGTGTTAACATCTGCTACTGAATAAGCATCTTTTATTTTGCTTATTGCTTCTGATGCAAGTTCTTTAATCTCTTTACTATATTGACTATATTGGCTATTTTCTTCTTCTATAAATACAAGAAATTCTTTTCTTGCTTCTAGTTTTGCACTTGCAAGTTCGTTGTTTTTAATTTTTTCTGTAATTGATTTCATTGTATCTCTTTCTATTTTCTTTATAGCATCTACTGTTCCAGCTTTTTCTAAGCTTGCAACAGCTGTAACAACATCATTAGTAATACCAGCATCATTTAATTCTTTATATTCTTCTAATGCTTCTTTTACTGCTTTTCTAGTTTCTGTAACTTGATATGCATCAAATTCTGGAGAATATTGTTTTATACCATTTCTAAATAGACTCATTGCTGCATTTACTTCTCCGTCAGTATCTACACTAGCTATTTTTGCTTTTACTGCAGATACTTCAGTTTTAACATATTCTAATGCTTCTCCTGTTAAACCATATTTTTCAGCATTTGCTTCATATATTTCTAATTCTTCTAATGCTTCTTCATATGCTTGTAAGTATGCTTCTTGATTTTCTCTCATTTTGTCTTTTATTTTATCAATTTCTTTATCAATATCATTAACATATGTTTGTAAGTCGCTATTAACTTTTTTGTATGATTTATTAGAATCTGTTGTGTCTATAGCGCTGTTTTGTAGTAGTCCGTTTGCTGTTGCTTGTAAAAGTGCTATTTTTTCATCTACTAATTGTTTTACTGTTTTATTAGATACCACATCTATTAATTTTTCTTCAGCATATGCTCCTGTTATATATGCCTCTAATTGTTGTACACCTTCTGCTAGTGCATTTGTTACTAATTTCTTAGCAACTGATGTTTTTGCATTTGGATATTCTGCTACAACTTGACTTTCAAAAGCACTAACAACATCATTTACTCTATCATCTGTCTCAGCAGCCATAATTTCTTCTCTAGCTAATTTTAATGCATCTTCGATTGCTGTTTTAACGTTTGAATCTTGTATTGCATCTAAAGCTGATTCATATGCATCTAATACAGTTAATGCATCTTTTTGAGCTGTTAAGAAATCTTCTTGAGCATCAAATTTTGTTTTTAAGTCTCCGTATGTATCAGCATTTAATAAGTTTCTAAATTCAGATAATTCATTATCTACATCTTTAGCTGTTTTTGCAGTTGCAATATTTTTTAATGCTTCGTTAATATGTGGATTAAGTTCACTTGAAACTCCTTCTTCAGCTGCTAATTCTTTGAATCTATTGAATATTTCTGTAGCTAATTTTTGTTTTTGTTCTCTTTTTGTTTTCTCATTTGATGCTATTTTTTCTAATTGTGCTACTTTATTTACAGCTGCAGCAGATTTTGAAGTTTTATCTAATATTTCTTCTACCATATCATCATATAATGTTTTAGCTTGTGCTTCTGTGCTTGCAGCATTAATATTAGAAATAGCTTCTTCTATTTTCTCTGCTAGTCTTTTATAATCGTTTTCACTTAGCTTGCTTTCTTGGAATAAGACTCTTAGAGCTATATCATAATCTTTTAATGTGCTTACTAATTCAGTAGTTGGAACATCTTGTTCTG
>CANQLO010000053.1 GCA_947624715.1 uncultured Clostridia bacterium | reverse complement strand
GAACTTAAGGGAACTGGTGCTAAAACAAAGAAACCAGTTGCAGTTGATGAAAAAGATGGTTTAATTGTGTTCCAAGTTCATGACAAAGATAATACAATTGAAATCACATCAGAAGGCAAAGAAACCAAGATACTTACTTTAAATGAAGTAGATTTAAAGACAGAATAAAAGAGGTATATGCCTCTTTAGTTTATATTGAGGTGTTATATGAATGAACAATCTAAACAAGATTTATATAATCAAGTTGCTAAAAGATGTTATATTACTAGCGATGATTCATTAATAAAAGATAGACTTACATCAATAATAGACAATGCTATATTCAATGTTAGTTCACTTCTAGCTATTCCTGAAAAATTTGATTTCTCAAAATCAAGTATGGAAAACGAATTATTTTTAAACTATTGTATGTACCGTTGGAATAATAGAAGTCAAAAAGAATTTGAAAGTAATTATACAGGAGACATTATATCAATTCGTACTAAGAATGTAATTGAATATCAAAAATCTTTAGAGGTGAAAAGTGGAGAATAATTACAATGATGGAATAGTTTATATTTATAAAAGAAAAAATATAGTGAATAGTTTTAAAGCACAAATAAATGCAACTAAGAATCAGGATTTAGAATATATTTCAAAATTTTTTTATAAAGAAGAAACTCAAAGGCAACAAGATGTAGTTTTTGCTGATGCAATGGATAAACAATTATCTTTAAAAATTAGTATTCCATATGTAAATTCAATAGATAATGGTTATGTAGTCAAAATAGATAACTATTTATATTCTATTTTCCATAGTGATGCAGATAGAAAAAAAGGAAAAATTTATATCTACTTGGAAGGGATGAGGGAATTTGAGAGATGAAATAACTAAAAAGCTAGAAGAATGGGAAGCTAATCAAGAGGGCTTATCAAAGGACCAAAGAATTTTTTATGGTCAAAAACCAAAAACAGTAGTATTGCAAGATTGGAATTATATAGTTTTTGGAGTAGAAGATATAAATAAAAGTGGTACAAATTCTATGGACTTAAATGGATATTATTTTGTCGATATAATACGAGAAAACTATATTGATGATCAAACAATATTTACTTTAATACAAAAAATTGAAGAAATTCCGGGTATGAAGTTATGCAAAGGAACTAATCCTGTTGATTATATAATTAAAGGCAAAACAGATATCGTTTGTGAATTAATGAGATTAAGGTTTACACGACCTATGAAAAGATGTGGTTTGATTGCCAACAATTAAATATAAATTTGCTTTAAGGGATGATGAGTGGGCAGAATACCAAAAAAGGCTTGAACAATTTCCAGAAAAAGTAAAAAAGATAACTGATGAATATATGCATAATGATGTTCGTGATTTAATGATAAAAAGTATAACTGGTGAAATGCCAATATCTGATAGAGTTAAAGATAGTAGAAGAGGACATGCTAAACAAAGTAATTGGTATGTTTCTTTTAATTTTGATCAAGCTGTAACTATTGAAAATAAATTAGAAGGTAAAAGGTATACCAGTTTTTATTATTTATTTTATCCACATGAAGGAACGACAAAGCAGCGTTCTAATCCATTTATGGAAAGAGCGATGGAAAGAGAAAGAGATAGAATAGTAACAGGTTTATTCAATGTAATTGATAGAGAAATAAAGGAGGAATTATAATGGAAAAAATATTTTCACCATTTGAAGTGAAAGAATCTGTAATTAAAATAGGAGAAAAAAAGTGGAAGTTAGACTGTATTGGTTCATTTAATACAGAAATGGAAGTAAAGAAAGTTACCAAAAAATGTGCAGGAGTTACCAAAAAATCAAGAACTCGTGGTACTGGTTATGGTACAGGTACATTTTCTTTACACATTCCATATGATTTATATTGCAAATTGTTTGGAATGGATGAACACAAAGAATTAGCTGAGGGTGTTAATGCATATGGTGCTACATCAATTCATCCAGAATTTTCATACACAGGGGTAGGTCTTGATGAAGATAATGTAGAAGTTTTAATAGCAGTACCTCGTGCTGTCGTTTCAGAAGGCCAAAAATGGGATTTTGAAAATGGTGCAGAAGAAGTTGCAGAAATCGAACTAGCATTTGACATTTTACCAGATGAATTAGAAGAAGGAATGTATCATATACCAGTTTCAACTTTACCTCAATCAATCACGAAAGAAAAATGGTTAAACGAATTTACAACGGAACTTGTTAAAAAAGCAGCAGCATAGGTGAAATATGGGAAAGTTATACGATATAGTAACAAGTTTCATAGATATACATACTGATGAAGAGTATAGAACAAATTCAGAACCAGTTTATTTTTCTGATGAAAGAGTCGAAGAGATTAGAAAAACTGAACAACTTTTAGGATATCCTTTAATTAAAGAACATGAAGGTGAATCTGAAAATAATACTTTATTAAAAGAAAGTAAACATAAAAATAAAAAAAATAATTAGATGGAGGATTTTATGAATACTTATATTAATTTTGAATTAAATAATGGGAATACTATTAAGTTAACATTGTATTTAAAGAAATTATTAACTTTAAAAAGTTCTCATACTGACATATATAATAAAGCTAATAATGTTATTTGTAGAGGAGCACATGATGTTTTTGATATGATTGATATTATTTATGCTGCTTATCTATGTGGTTTATCAGAGGGAGAAAATATTATTCCTTATGATAATTTTTTAGAGGTAATACCTCAAAATATTGATTTAATTATTAAAACAGTAGATGATTTAATAAGTCCAAAAAAAAAGTTGGATTTAGAGAAGCTTTCATAAAAGCAACTAGAAAATATGCAAATGGAAAAATTAAGTTACCTAATTATAAGGTAGAAGATATTGAGGACATGTATGCATTTTATGTAATGATTTTAAATTTAAGTGAAGATGTGTTCTGGAATGCTGATTTTTCTTTTTTGAAATCTGTTGTTGAAAATAAATTAGCATATGACAAATATGTACAATATTCTATATACCTTCAAAAAGAAAAGGAAAGTAATCATTAAAGAACATAGCTAATAAAATTAAGATGCTATGTTCTTTTTTTTAATAAATAAAAGAAAGGAGGTAGAGTATGGCTAGTAGAAAAAGTACAATAACAACTAATATAGAAGCTAATAGTGAGGGCTTTTTAAAGGCAATGGATGATGTAAAAAGGTCCATATCTTTAACAAGGATAGAATTTAAAAACATCAATGAAGTTATGAAATTGTCCGAAGATTCAACTGATGCTTTAAGAGAACATAAAAAGTTATTACAAACAGAATTAAAAAATACCAGTTCTAATTTAGCTACTTTGAATAAAGGCTTGGAAGAATCAATAGAAAAGAATGGTGTTGATAGTGAAGCAACTAGAATTGCTAGAGAAGAAGTACAAAAGGCATCTACTCATTATTATAATTTACAAAATGAATTAGATAAGGTTAATAACAAATTAGAAGAACAAACTTTTTCTTTGAAGAGTGTCTCAAATACATTTGAAAAAGTAAGTGATGTAACTGGAAAATTTGCAAGTAAAGTAAAATGGTTGTCCGGAGGAGCAGCTTCTATATTAGGTTTAAGTGCAAAAACAGCAGTTGAATATGAGGATGCATTTGTTGGAGTAAAAAAGACAGTTGAAGGAACAGATGAAGAATTAGAGCAGATAAGATTAGAAATAATGGATCTATCTAAACAAATTCCAATAGGCACTCAAAGTTTATTTGAATTAGCAGAAGAAGCTGGTCAATTAGGAATAGCTACTAAAGATGTTTCAAGTTTTACAGAAGTAATGGCCAAATTAGGAAGTGCAACCAATTTAAGTGCAGTAGAGGCAGGAGAAGCAATAGCTACTTTTGTTAATGTAATGGGAACAGCATCAGAAAATTACGAAAGAATTGGTTCAGTTATTGTTAAATTAGGTAATAATTCAAAAGCAACAGAAGCAGATATAGTTGCAATGTCTCAAAGAATGTCAGGTGCAGCAGCAACAATGGGAATGACAGAAGCCGATGTTTTAGGATTAGCAACAGCATTGTCATCAGTTGGTCTTGAGGCTGAAATGGGTGGCACAGCAATATCAAGAGTAATGAATGATTTTAATAGAGCAGCATCAGGAGTTGAAACTAAATATGGTACATTAAGTCAATATGCACAAATATGTGGAATGAGTACGAAACAATTTGCCGATGCAGTTAAAAATAATGCTGGAGAAGCAATGAAACAATTCGTAATCGGTTTAGGTGATTCCAATAGAACTGGAAAAGAGACTATTCAGTTGATGAGTGATTTAGGCATTAATGAAGTAAGATTAACTGATACAATGTTGCGACTTGCTAATGCTTCTGGAACAGTAGATCAATATATGCAAATGGCTAATGAAGAATGGAAAGAAAACAATGCATTAAATGATGAAGCTTCAAAAAAATTTGCTGATACAGCATCACAAATTGAAATTACAAAAAATCGATTTGGAGAAGTTGCTGATAAATTAGGAAAAATTTTATTACCTGTACTTAATGATGGATTAAAATTTGTTGGTAATCTAACAGACAAGTTTAGTAAATTATCAACAGGTACTCAAAAAACGATAATACAAACATTGGCTTTTACGACAGCATTATATCCAGCATCTAAGGCTGTATCGGTTATATCTAAAAATGTAGGTGAATTCACAAAATTTTTAGATAAAAATTCTAAACCATTCAAAACTCTTTATACAAATATAACAGATGTTAATAGTAGAACGATTGATTTATCTCAAAATGTAAAAAATAGTAATTCACTTTTTACTAGATTTACATCAGTTTTAAGTAAAGCAAAAACTGGAAGTAAAGATTTAAAGACTTCAATAACAAGTGTTAATTCTAAATTAAAAGAAAATGCAACTCAACTTAAAGAAGGAATTACTTATTGGAATCAAACAGCAAGTAGTGCCGATAAATTAAAGGTAGGGATAACTGGTTTAGTTGGAACAGCTGTATCTTTAAAAGGATTTTCTGAATCTATAAAATCTATTTCTGATGAAGGTGCTAATTTTGGAAATGTTGCTGGTAGTGTTGTATCTGGAATATCTTCGATTGCTAGTGCAGCCTCAACTGGAGCATCAATAGGAGGACCATTTGGTGCTGTAATTGGTGGAATTGGAGCATCAATAGGTTTAGTAGTAACTGGTATTAGTTCTTGGGTTCAAGCCAATGATAATGCTAAAGCAAATTTAGAAGCAACGCAGTCAACCTTTACTAATTTTAAAACTAGCATTGATAGTATTAATGATAGTTATAATCAAAATATTTTGAATATTCAAAATTCTACTACTTCTCAAATGATGTATATTTCCAAAATGCAAGAATTATCTACTGAATTAGCTAATTTTATAGATGTAAATGGTAGAGTAAAAGATAGTGATTCTGAAAGAGCTAATGTAATTATGACATTATTAAATGAAAGTTTAGGAACACAATTAACTTTAGAGGATGGTGTAATTCGGAATGGTGGTCAGATTATAGCCAATAAGCAACAATTTATAGACCTTACTAATCAATCAGCAGAAGCTATAAAGAAAGAAACTTTACTAGAAGGTTATCAATCTCAATATAAAGATGCCATTGATTCACAAACTCAGGCAAAAAAAGTATATAATGATGCTTTGGCTAAAGAAGCTGAAAATATCGAAAATGCTATTCAAAAATATAAACAAAATGAGTTAAGTATAAAAGAATTGGAAAAGATAGTTAATGAATCATCAACAAATAAACAAGCAGCTGAAAAGAAATATCAAGGAGTATTAAATAGTACTGATTCTATAATCAATGGTTTAAATGAAGTCACAAAAAAATATTCTAATGGTTCAGCTACAGAATTAGAAGAAACTATTAATAAAATAACTTCTACTAATCATAAAGCTATTGAAGAAAACTCTAAATCATATGAAGAAGCTTTTTCTAAAGCTAAAGAGACTTCTAAACTAGCAAGAGAAGAAGCCAAAACTGGATTAGATGAAATAAGAAAAACTTTTGAAAC
>CANQLO010000052.1 GCA_947624715.1 uncultured Clostridia bacterium | reverse complement strand
TTGGAGTAGTTGGTCCTGTAAGGACTGGTAAGTCAACTTTTATTAAAAATTTTATGGACTTACTTGTTATTCCTAATATTGATAATAATTACAAAAGAGAAAGAGCGGTTGATGAACTTCCTCAGAGTGCAACTGGTCGAACTATAATGACTACTGAGCCTAAGTTTATACCTAATGAAGCTGTTGAAATTACATTAAATGGTAATGTTAAATTTAAAACAAGATTAGTTGATTGCGTTGGCTACTTAGTAAATAATGCTATTGGATATATGGAAAATGATATTCCTAGAATGGTAAAAACACCTTGGTTTGATGATGAGATTCCTTTTCAAGAAGCTGCTGAAATTGGTACTAGAAAAGTTATTTCAGATCACTCAACTATTGGTATATTGGTGACTACTGATGGTAGCTTTTCTGGAATAAGTCGTGAGGATTATGTTAATCCTGAAGAAAGAATTGCAAATGAGTTAAAGACTTTAAATAAACCTTTTGTTATTGTTTTAAATACATCTACCCCATATTCTAATGATACTATTAATATGGCGTCAGCTTTAGAGACAAAATATAATGTTCCTGTTATCCCAACAGATTGTGCTAACTTAAATTTAGATGATATAAATGAAATCTTTAGTAAAGTTCTATATGAGTTTCCTACTCAAAGAATAAATTTAAGATATGCTAAATGGATTGATGCTCTTGATAAAAATCATTGGCTAAAGTCTGAAATGTTTAAAGAAATAAAAAGTAACTTTTCTGATTTAAAGGTTATTAAACAAGTAAATTCCGTAGTTAACAAAATGCAAGAATCTTTAAATACTGCTAGCGATAATAATATCATTACTTCTTGCAATGTTGATGAAATTGATTTAGGAACTGGAAATGTTACTGTTTCTTTAGATGTTAACTCGTCTTTATTTTATAAGATATTGACAGAAGTATCAGGCACTCCTATTACAAATGAATATGAATTATTTTCAACTTTTTCAAATTTTGCTTCTACGAAGAGTAAATATGATAAAATAGCTCCTGCTTTCGAGGAGGTAAATAGTAAAGGTTATGGAATTATTACACCAACTATTGATGAACTTATTCTTGACGAACCCGAAATGGTTAAACAAGGTAGTAAATATGGAGTTAAGTTAAAAGCAAAGGCTCCTAGTATACATCTTATTAAAACAGAGGTTGAAACTGAGGTTTCTCCTATTGTTGGAAGTGAAAAACAGTCTGAAGATTTAGTAAAATACTTACTTTCTGAATTTGAAAATGATCCTAAGAAAATATGGGAATCAAATATATTTGGAAAAAGCTTACATAGCTTAGTAAATGAAGGACTTCAAAATAAACTTGCTTGTATGCCTGAGGATGCTCAAATTAAATTACAACAAACATTGGAGAGAATTGTTAATGAAGGTTCAGGAGGACTAATTTGCATTATATTATAAAAATAATTCTTAATGTATAATTCATAAAAATAAAATATAGTTATTTTTGAAAATGCCACGTAGCTGAAGCGACAACCGTCAGGTTGTTCGCGCGGGCATCGCTTGAGAAAATAACTATATTTTATTTTATATTTATATATGTAAATAATGCATTACATTTACTTTCCTAATCTCATCAATCTTTTCAATATTTTCTCTTTTGGTGTAAAGTAGCTTACTTTTATAACTAACTTTTGTATTGGATTTAAATAATAATTTAAAAGATAAAAGTCCTTTATCCTAAACTTGATACCTTGTTTTTGTAATGTATCACATGTAAACATTTTGCAAGTAATACATCTTGCTGTACATTTTTTGTTTTTTAGATATTTACACTTTATAAGCTTTCGTGAAAACAAATTCTTGTAATGCCTGCAACATCCACAAATTACATTTGTTTTTCTTTTTTCTATACATTTATTATCTTTAAATTTACATAATTCTTTATTTTGAAATTCATAATCTAGCTTTGCATAAGCCTTTTCATATATGTAATTGTATCTTTGTTTCTTGCTTCTATACATTTCTAACTTAGTAGAATCTATTAAATCTGATAATTTTATATTTTTAATATTTAAATTTTCTCTATAATTAAATATGATTATTGAAATTACTTCTCCTGCTTCTTCTCCTAAAACTCCTATCATAGTTTTGCATCTTCTACAGATTTTTCCTAATTTCTTTATTTTAATAATATATTTTTTTACATCACTTTCCGTTTTAATATTATCTAAGTTTATTCCTATTATAATGTGCTTGACTCTATACTCTCTTAAATATTTCTCTAATCTACCATTTCTACCATCATAATAATATGTATTGTATTCTCTTAATTGATTTGAAATAACTTCATTATTCTTTTCATCTAGCATTAAGCCTATAATTGTGAAATTGGTTCCAGTCAATTTGTCTGTTCTAACATTATAACTGATTTTTGTGTCATTATTTTCTTCTTTTAGATTTATACTGCATATTCTAATCATACCACTTTACAACCCTTATTTTGTTTATTTTAATACTATATAAATCCTTTTCGCTTATAATATTTATAGTTGTTTCTTTCTTGTTTTTGTTTTTTCCAAGCTTTACTAAAACACTTGTTGCTTCGTCCATTCCAGTTGGCAAAGTTTGATTATAATTATCATAATAAGTAATATTGCTAAAATATAAAATATTGTCATCTTTATTTAATTGCATTTTATAAACAACTTTTTCTTTTAAGTCTTCTATCTTTATGTCTTTAGGATTTATTTCTGCTATAGTATATTCATCTTCCTTATCGTCAGTATAGTATATTGCAAAATCAGCTATTGCAGTTATCTTTTTATATGCTTCATTTAACAATCTTACAATATTTTCTATGGTATTTCTGAAATCTTCAATAGTAGTTTTATCATTTACTCTTAATATTGAGTATATATTCTTTTTATTTTCTCTGTGTTTTTTATTATTTAAATTTTTTATTTTTGTATAATCTTCTTCAATATCACCGAATATCTCTGTTCTCTTATTTCCTTTATACTTGCTTTTTAACTCTTCTAAATCTTCTTGTAATACTTTATCCTCGTTTTTTCCGGTCATTACAGCATTTATTGAGTTAAGTACATATCTACATGCAAAAACACTATTACATTCATCTATTGATAATTTTTGTTTTTGAAGATTATCAGCTTTTATTACAAACTCAGGCATATCTTCATCTATATTAAAAGCTACTTCAAGCTTTTTTGGTGCAGGACTTTCTTCTCCTTCTTTTAGTGCTGGGTTTTCATCTTTTTTTGCAAACTTCCAAAACTCAAATATACTTTTTTTATGTTTTTCTATCTCATCTATATATTCACTTGCGTTTTTTACTCTTTTTTCAAGATTCTTTTTCTTGTTTTTCATTGCATTTAAATCTGATTTAATTCTTTTACATTCATTTTCTTGTTTTTTGTTGCTTTGGCATAACTTTACTAAATCTGATAAATTAAATACATTTATACTTTTTTCAGCTACTTCTTCTTGTTTATCTTCTGCACTATTTTCGTCAATTATTTTTTTCTTTTCTGTTTTATTTAAATTCTCTATATCTTTTGTTTTAGTATTGAATCTTGTGCCTTTATCACTTTTCTTAAAATAATATTTTAACTTTTTGAAAAAACTATTTTTGCAATTTAAAAACATTACAATTTGCTTTTCTTGCAATCTATATTTTTCAGATAACTCCTCTATTTCTTTTTTTAAGCTTTCTAAAAGATTATTATTTTCTTTAATATCTTTTTCAAGCTCAGTCGTTTTATTTTTTTGCACAAATGCTTGTCTTTCAATAAAATCTGTTAAATTATCGATTTGCAATATTTCATCATCATATTCTAATCTAAGTTTTCCTGAGTCATCTATGCAAGGTGAAAACTTATAGTTAGTTTCTGTACTCAAGATAAATAATGCCTTAAAAAGTGTATACTCAGAATCTCCATCTTCTTTGGAGTCTATTTCTATCCTATACTTACTTTCAAATCCTTCCTTTAGTCTAGTCGTTCCTATTATGTACATTCTATCTTCTACTTCATAAATTTTAGGCCATTCTTTTGTAAATAACCATATATAATTTTCTATATCTGTTATTTCATTTGGCTTCATTAAATTATCACTATAATCTTCCTTGCAAATTGGAACATATATTTTATCTTTTGACTTTTCTAATTTCTTTTTTATTAAATAGAATAAAACTGATGTTTCTCCTTCTTTAGCCGGAAATAACATAAAATATTTTTTGTCTGTTTTAGAGTAATAAATCTGCCATAAATAGTTTTTGTCATATCTTATAAAATAAGGCATATTTTTTACTAAATCTTCTTGATTTTTTTCTATTTCCTCTATTTCTTTTATTTTTGCCTGTTTGGCTAAGTTTAAGAAATCTTCTTCATTTTCTTTTATATATATATCAAGTGGCTTAGCAGTTAAGTATCTTTCTTTAATCTCAGTTGTTCTATCAGTATTACTTATTAAAATCTCAATATCTTTAACTGGAATTATTTTATATACTTTATAAAGCAAATAATTATCATACGATTTTGTAATATTATATTCAGGTTTTACACTTTTTAAGTTTTTATTACTTTTACTTATGTCCAAACCAATATATTCTAATACTTCGTTTGACAATTTAATACCTCCTTAATTAGATTTTGTATTTCCATTATTTTAGTATTTCCATTATTTCTTACTTTTATTTTTTTATTATTTAACTCCTTTTTACCTATATAAACTATGTATGGTACTTTTTGTTCTATTGCTTTGTATTCTTTATTTTGCACATTTGTATCTGATTTATCTTCTTCTACTCTTATTCCATTTTCTAATAACTGATTTTTTATCTCTTTTGAAAAATCATCATATTCCTCACCTTCTGTAATAATAACAACTTGAACAGGAGCTAGCCACAATGGAAATTCTCCCTGATATTTTTCAATTAGTATTCCTAGTAAATTTTCATAACTTCCTACTGATGTTCTATGCATATATATTGGAAACTTTTCTTCATTATCTTTATCAATATATGTTATATCAAATCTATGTACTATTTCGAAGTCAATTTGCATACTAGAAAAATCTTTTCCATCATACATAATCTGTATAGCTGGACCTTGCATTCTGGCTTTATTGTTTTCTTCAAATGGAATATTTAGGCTTTTTAAAGCAGATTTCATAGCTTTTACACTATCTTCCCATTCTTGGATTGTTCCTATATAGTTTTCTTTTTTAGTACTATCCCAAGTTGCTACAATATATTTTACTTCTAGTCCTAACTTTGAAATAAAATTTTGCTGGATTTTAAGTGATTCTATTACTTCTTCTTCTAGTTTATTTGGCACTGCAAATATACTTGCATCTGAAAGTGTAATTTGTCTAGTTTTCTTTATTCCCTTAATATCTCTTTCATTTCTATATACAATTGATGTTTCACTATATTTTACTGGTAAACTTTTATAACTTCTTTGTTTAGTTTTATATACACTGCAATGAAATGGTGCTACATAAGGTCTTAGAACTATTGAGTTTTCTTCTCTTTTATCTTCTTCTTCATCATCTGATTCAATTATAAACATCTCTCTTTTTTCTTGCTCTAGTCTATCTTCTATCTTGTATATTTCCGCTCTAGATACACTTGGAGTTCTAACAAATGCATAACCATATTTTGCTTCTTCTGATTCCACATAATTTCTTATTAAATTAATAAGTTTTGCTCCTTTTGGAAGTATTATTGGAAATCCTTTTCCTATATAATCGACATATGTATATAATTCTAATTCTTTTCCTAATTTGTTTATTTCAGTTACGTGCATTTGATTTACTCCTTATTCTTATGTTTGTTTGATTATATCATTGATTTATGCAAAATACAAGGCAAAAAAATTAAAAAATAATGCTAGAAATTCTATTCACAACTATTATAAAAAACATAAATATAGTTATTTTCGAAAAAGCCGCGTAGCTGAAGCGACAACCGTCAGGTTGCTCGCGCGGGCATCGCTTGAGAAAATAACTATATTTATGTGATTAACCTTTATTGCTGTGAATAGTAACTATACATCCCTAGCATTTTGTTTTTAAATCTTGCGTTCTTCAATTTCTTTCTTTAATTTTTCTATAAATTCTTTTGAGTCTACTGCTCCTAAATCTCCTTCTTTTCTATCTCTTATAGATACTTTATTTTCTTCTACTTCTTTGTCTCCTACAATTAGCATATAAGGAACTTTTGAAAGTTGTGCTTCACGTATTTTATAACCTGTTTTTTCACTTCTTTCATCAACTTCTACTCTTATTCCTTCTTTTCTCATTTCTTCTGCTAAACTATTAGCATATTTATGATGTTTATCTGTAATTGGAAGAATCTTAACTTGAACTGGTGCAAGCCAAGTTGGTAATGCTCCTTTTGTTTCTTCTAGTAAGAATGAGATGAATCTATCTGATGAACCTAATATTGCTCTGTGAATTACAACTGGTCTATGCTCTTTTCCATCTTCTCCAATATAAGATAAGTCAAATCTTTCTGGAAGTGCAAAGTCTAATTGACAAGTTGGAATTGTTACATCATGGTTTAATGC
>CANQLO010000051.1 GCA_947624715.1 uncultured Clostridia bacterium | reverse complement strand
TTTAGCACTCATAACTTACTCCATATCTTTGTTTTCTTCAACAGAAGTAATAACTATCATATATTCTTCACCTAACACATGATCTTTATTTTCTTCCATAAATTTTATTACTTCTTCTATATTTTCAAATAACCTAGTCCATGCATTGCACTTTTCCTCTCGATAATGAATATAATATTTTTCAAATAATATTTTAGTCATAACTTACTCCTTTGCATATTTCCTTTTCTAAATGTTAAATTTTAATTAAGTTTAATTATTACTCACATTTTTTTTACACACATAATTTTCATATATCCTAATCTAATTTTTCATTTTTTATTTTATTAGTTTTATCTATTACCTTTGCTACTACTGAAGCTGTTTTAGTTAATTCTTTATCTTCAAATCTTAAATGTCTCTGATTCATAATAAGTTCTTCTGCATTAGAAACTAAAATTAAATTTTCTGGATTAAAGTTAAATCTATTACCATCAGCAAATATTACCTTATGCTTAGGAGGTATTTTACCATAATGTTTTTCATAAATTATTTGATGTTTAGGAATCCAATTTTTATTACCTTTCCCATCACATACTTTTACACATAAATAGCCAGTATCGTTTGGCTTGCCAGAATATCTCATTCTTTCTGTTCCTATATCAACTGCATTTGATGATTTATTTCCTTTTTTGTATGTTGTTTTTCTGCATTTTTCTTGCTTTTCTTTAGATAAATAATCATCCCATTTTTTTCCTTTATTCATTGGAATGCTGCCCTTTTTGATATATCCATCATTGCGAGCTGGCTCGAAAATAAAGCCATCTTTTCTTTTAATTCTAGTTTTTAAATTTTGAATACTATTGGGATTGGAATCAATTCCAAAAATTTTATTAACTTCATCTGATAATTCAATTGTAGATTTTCCTTTATGATTTTCTTTGATATAAGCAATTATTTCTTTAGAAAACTTTGGAACATGTTTAGTATCTGAAATTAACTTTAATTTTCGTTTTCTACTATTTATTGCTGATTTAGTAAAGCAAGTATTGAAATTATCATTTATAAGATTTGTAATTTCCTGATCAGATTTATTTTTATAAATTGTTTTTAAATAGTTATCTAGTTCTTGATTCCACACTCTCTTCATTTTGATTAGCTCCTAATAATAATTTTGGAACATCTTTAGGAAAACTTCCGTATTCATTTTGCTCATGGACTGCCTTAAGCATCAAACTTGCATTATTAATTATCTTTTCACTTACATCTGATAAGGCTTTTGCACGCTCTAATTCATCTTTAAGATCATCACCTTTTAAATCTTCATCCCCTAATCGTTCCAATTCCGAAAATAAATGATCATTTAAATTTACCAAGTTATTTTTTGTCATTTCTTCCTCCTACTTCCATAAAATTGCTAAAACCACAATAAATATTAGGATTAAAGCAATTACATATTTAACTAAATTTTTATTCATGCTTTCACCTTTTCAACTACTTTTTGATTAGTTAAATAAGCCTTAGGACTTTTTTTAGGTTTATTCTCAATCAATTGTTTATTAGCATCTTTTAACCTTTCGATTTCAAGAACTTGATCCGACAACTCTTTATGTAATTTTTCAATTTCTTTGTTCCTACTGTTTAAACTATTTGTATTATCCAGAATCGTTTGAGATTGCTTAACAAATTCTTTTTTGAAATCTTTAAGTTCTTTTTTTAATTTTTCATTATCTTTTAAATATTTTGAAATTAGATTATTTTTTGTTGAAATTTCTTCTTTTAATTTTATATTGGCTGAATTAGATTCTTCAAGCAAAGAATTAATAGCTTGATAATCCGTAATAAGTTTGTTATTAATATCTTCTAACTCTTGTATTTTTTTACTTTTAAAAATAACATTTTCAACTGATTTAGCCAATTCTTCTTTCTTTTCTTCCAACAGGTTATTTAATTTTGTTATTTCTTTTTTTAAATTATCTTCACGATTATTAAAATCAGCCTCTATTTTATCAAAATCTTCTCTATAATTAACTAATTCTTTTGAATATTCTTTATAACTTAATATCCACCTTGCAAATCCTATTTTATTTTCAACCAAGTCCCCAACTTGATTTCTTTTCATATAAACTCCTTCTTCATTAATTTTTTTTATTTTTTTTATAAGTTAAACCTTTACCATTTTCATCTCTTGATTTAAAAACAAGATTACCAATTTGACATTTTGCTTTATAATAAGCACTTTTTTGCTTATAATCCAGTTTAGCTAATTCATCATCGGTTATATTAGTTATTTCTAATAATTTTTCTAATTTACTAGGTTTATTAAACATTTTTATTCTCCTTCTAATTTCGGTTATTTTAAGCTTTACTTTTTATTCTTCCAAATATTGCTACAGTAATATTGTTCAGCCTCTAAAGTTGTTATTGTATCAAATTCAACTTGTAATGTATTTAAAAATTCTTCTATAATATCTTCACAACCTAAATCTTGTAAAGCTAATACAATATATCCTCTTATAGCATCATTGTTCATCATTGTTGCCATCTCTTGTTTCTTTTTTCTCTACATATCTTCTAAATTCATAAACAAGATTTCTTACTTCCTTAAGCTCATCTCTATTTAATTGCATTAAATCTTGAATTATTCTATCTTGTTTATCTATAAATTCCTTTATTAAATCTTTATATTTTCTCATTTTTATCTCCTTTCATAATATCGTACAAAGACTTATATAATAAATACTCTTCCATATATTTACTATTAACTATTACATCTCTGCTTTTTTTATCAATTATGCATAGTTCCCAATTATAACTACTTATAAATCCTTCTTGCGATTGTATCGAAAGACTTATTGAATACTTTTTTTTATCAATATTCTTTAAAAAATAATCAAATACTTCCGAATCTTTTAAAATATGATTTCTTTTTGCAGATATAGAAATTTCTTGTAAAAATTTACTATAATTAAAATTGTTAGATTTTTTTTTAAATATCATTTTAACTCCTTTGTGTTTAAAATACGCCTTAATTTATTTAAAGATTTTAATTTAATCCTACTAATTTGGGCTTGTGATAAGTTAAGTAATTTTGCTAATTCTTTTTGATTTAATTTGTTTTTATTGTATAAACCAAAACTATAAATAATAACAATTCTTTCTCTTTTATCTAAGTATTTTAATGCTAAATAAACTCTTTTTATTTCCTCATTTGCCTCAACTTCTTTTTCTAAATCATAATCCGAACTAATAATATCTTCTAACATAATATTTTCATAAACTGGAGTATTTATTGATATTATATCTTTATCATGTTTTTCTTTTCTACATTCCATTAAAATTGCATTAGTTATACATCTTGCTAAAAGAGTTGAGGCTTGAAATCCATACTCTTTTTTATAAGATATTGCTCCTTTGACTAATCCTATCATTCCAGCATCATAATACTTATCTATACCTTTTGGATTATATAAACCATACTTTTTTAAAACCATATAAATCAAGCCAGTATTATCTAAAATTAATTTTTCAACTTCTTTATCCATTAAATCTCCTATTTTGAATAACCTATAAAGATATTTTCTCGTTCTTTTTCAACATCAACAGAATCCCACATCACATAAAGTAAAGTAACATCAGGTGAATCATGATTATACATTTTCATTAAAGTAATAACATTACCACCATTAGAAATGAACATGTATCCAAAAGTTTTTCTTAAACTATGAAGTCCAAATGTAAAATCTATTCCACATGCTTTAATAACTTTTGGAAAAATAGTATTTTGACAATTTTGTCTTGTTATTGGATAAATTACATTAACAGTTTTTCCATCATGAGTATCTTTTTTCTTTTGGCCCATAAATAGATAATCCGATTCTTTCAAATTGTAAGTATTTATGTATTTTATAATTTCTGAATGTAACTGTTTATTCATTCTAAAATTTTGCATCTTACCTGTTTTGTTTTCTTTGATTGAAAAATAACCTTTTTCTACATCTTTAACTCTTAATTGTAATAAATCTTCGGCTCTAAAAGCTGTATTAACTCCTATGAGAAATAAAATATAATTTCTATATGCTTGATATTTTTTTATATCACTCTTAGCATGTTCTATCTCTAACAAAAGATAATCGAAAACTCTTTTTAAAAGTTTTTTATCTTTGATAGGTAAAGTTTGATGCTTACCACCATAATACTTAATTCTTCTCATATTACTCCTATCTTTAGGATTAAAAATTATTTAGTTGTCTTTGGTTTCGTAACTTGTTTTTCTTCATCAGTATATTTTTTTATAGTATCTACAGCTATAATAGGATTATCTTTTCCAAATATAATTGATTCTTTTAGATTCTTAAGTTCCTCTTTCATTTTTGAATTTTGTTCTTTAAATCTTTTAGAACTTGATTTATATCCACCATTCGATGATCTAATTTTAGTATATTTTCTATAATACTCCTCATATAATTTTTTATATTTATCTCTTTCCTCTTTGACATGATTAAGCAACTCTTTTAAATCATCTCTATTTTCCTTAATTGCTTGATATCCTAACTTTAAATAATCAAAATCTTGTTTTAAAAATTCATATTTTGTTTTTAACATATTTTCCTCCTTTAAATTCCTCTAAATTCTTTATAATTTTTTACTAATTCAGGTTCATTTGTGTATAATATCTCGTTGCAATTTTGATATTTTACTATCACATTTCCACCAAAAGCATTGTATATTTCAAATTGCTTGACACCTTTTTCAAAACGATTTGAACTACTACCAACAGCCTTTGACCTAGTTATTCTAGTTGTTCCATCCCAAAACTTTTTGGCTCTGATAAAGTATCCTAAATCCTGTCTCCATTGCTTTAAATTAAAATTCAAAGTCAAAGGTTTAGTTTCCCAATTATGATTATACTTTTTCACTATCTTTGTCCTCCTTTCTAAAATCTTCCAAAACTTTTTCTAATTCCTCAATTCCTTCACTATCTTTCTCAATTTTTTTGTCAAACCAAGCTGGCAATTTATCATCAGGTGGTTTTTGAGTATTTTTTTCTTTCAATTCTTCAACACGATTAATAACTATTTTATTGATATAATTGATTTCGTTAATATTTCTTCTTCTAGCTTCTTCAAAAGCATATTTAATTATATCTTTAGGTATTTTATTATCTATCCATAACTTCAAAGTATTAATTTCTATATTAGAATTATTTAAAATATAATTTAATTTACTTTGTATATAATTTATTAATTCTTCTATATTATTAAAATATATATTAATATAATCAGTATCAGTATCAGTTACAGTAACAGTTGTATCAATAGGGTATTCAACTTCGATTGATACCGTATCGATACCATAACTTTTTGCGATAGATACCATATTTAGTTTAAATTTTGAATCTTTTATTAGTTTTATATTTTCAATTATCGGTTTATGTAATTTTGTACTTTTGGTCCAATTATACCTACTCCAATTTTTTATTAGCATTTCTTTAGTTGTTTCAGAATAAAGTATAGTTTTATGTACATTTTGCATTTTATCTATTAATTTTTTAATTTCAGCAATTGGCATACCTAATTCGGAACTCATTTGCTTATAACTAATTTCATAACAACCTATAATATTTGTGTGTGGATTAGTTAACAAATATAACATCAAATACTTGTCTTTATATGTAAAATCATCACTTACTTTATTATCGGTCCAAAAAGTTAAAGATATATTTCTATATATTGCCATCCTTTCTCCTATTCTTTCAACAAAAACCCCGTAATTTATTTATAATGAACTATTTGGAACTTCATTTTTGGTGTAAATCTTATAATCAAAATATATATTTTCTTGATTTTGATATAAAGTAACTATATCTTTTATTATCTCTTCACTATTCATATTTTTAATAGCTTCTTTAATTTCTTCTTTGGTCTTTAATAGTTTACCTTTTTCCATTTAAACTCCTTCCCAGAGACTTAATAAGGGACATAAAATTAAAACTGGTGACTAAATTAATTTTTATAAGGGGATAAAAAGAAATTCTTTGATACATTATGTCCCTTACTAAGCCTCTGAAATGATATTTGTTCAGACACTTGTTGAGAACTAGAATTAGTGATTAGTAATTTGTTATATAATCTATTTATTATTAATAACGAAAGTTTGGTGTTTATTTAATTTAAAACAATACATTGACTTGAAAAAAGTAAAGTAAAACTATCAATAAGATATGAAAGAAGTTTGATTTATAAAATTCTAGTCCTCAACAAGTGCCTGAGATTTTTTTTAATTACAACAATTTATAATGACATGTATCTATGATACTTAAGTGGGAGTACATAATTACCTGTTCCAATTAATGGCAAAGGTGCTCCATTCAAAGTATCTACTTTGCAAATACAACAATATTTATTTACGGATTCTACAACAAGAATATATCTAGCTAATACAATATCATTTGAAATATTATTTTGTTCATCTATAATAGTCTCTATATCATCAACTACTTTAAACATGTCTCCAACTTTTATATTGTCAACAGAACCAGCATTTATTACATATGACATATCTTGTTTAAATTCATATATTATTTGATAATATTTAGAATGATTCTCGAGAAATTTCAACTTTTTTCTCAAGTAAGATATTTCTCTACTTAATGAATCGTTTTGACGGATGAGATTATTAATTTCCTCTTTGTATCTTTTGAACATATTTCAATCTCCTTTCTTT
>CANQLO010000050.1 GCA_947624715.1 uncultured Clostridia bacterium | reverse complement strand
TTTTAAATATTTTTCTTTGCTATCCATAAGTCACCTCGTTAATATTTTAGCATAGTTTTTTTTATAAGTCTATTTTTAAAGTCCATTTTTATCTTTCCATCCAAATATTATATAATTGTTCTAATCCATAGTTCCAATAATAAGCAATAATCAACTCGTTTATATTTCCCATTTCTTCCCAAGTTATTTTTAAATGGTCATTATCTAACAACTCGCAATCTATAAAGTGACCATCAATGTTATAATCCTCTTTAGCAAATAAATACCATCTATTATTAATTTTGTCTTTTAAATATTCTTTAATATTTTCTATTTTCATTTTTTCAATCTCCTTTACTTTTTTTTTAAAATATATTATAATTAGTTCCAAGAGAGAGAAGCCTCTCTCTTGGTTTGCTTAGTTCTCTTTGAATAATACTAAGCAATTATTTGCAACCTTTATTGTTGCAATTTGATGAGAGTTATATAGATATTCTAAATCTTTAATTGAAATATCTATTATACTCTTTTTTAATATTCGCTTGATGTCTCTTTTTAATTTCATTTATAACTCCTTTCTTGCTCATCTTATCATATAAATAGTAAGATATATTGCATTATTTTATCAAGCCTTTTTCGCTTGACAAATACATCTTATCATATAAGTGGTAAGATGTCAATACTTTTTTAAATTTATTTTTAAAATCTATTTCAAATCCTTAATTTATAAGCAATAATAATTTTAAAATAAATCTTTAATCATACTGGATCACTCTTCAATGATAGATCACATATTTAATTTTTTATATTTCAATTTATTTTTTTGTATTTTAAATTATTCTCTTAAATTTCAAAATTTTTTTCTCAAATTTATAAAAAAAATAAATAAAAAAATTAAAAACTATACCCCCCACACACCCTATGGGGGTATTTTTACAAACCTTCTTGGCAACGCAGGGCCCTTAATACAAAACGGTTTTTTGTGCGTGTTAGGGGAGGTTTGATAAATGTAATTATAAAATGATACCAAAAGACACCAAATAATACCGAATGACACCTTTTAATACTGTGAATATATGTTAAAATGGTATCATATAGCAATATTAGGATTTTGCTATATGGTTATTGATTCGTTTCATACGAACTTCGTAAACTTGTAAATAGGGAAAGGCATATTAATGTCTTTTTCTATTTATAAGGGATAATAGATTTGCCACCATCTGCTATTATTCCTTAAAAGTAGAAAAGGAATTAATGCTTATGGACTTGGTAAAATTTATTAGAGATTGTGAAGCGAAAAACAAGATATATTTATTTTATAAATTAAAAGAATGGAAAAGATTAAGAGAAGAGGTTTTAAAAGAATCACACAATGAATGCTATGATTGTAAGCAAAAAGGAATATTGACATTAGGAACAAAAGAAGAACCTTTAGAAGTTCATCATATAAATTTTATTAGACTTCGACCAGATTTAGCTCTATCAAAATTTTATGTTGATATTGATGGTAGTCTAAAACCAAATGTAGTTGCTTTATGTCATAGATGTCATGACAAACGACATGATCGTTTTATTTCTTCTTCTAAAAAATCTAACCAATATACAAATGATGAAAGATGGTAAGAAGGTGGAATAATGGCTAAACAAAAAATTAAGACAGTAGCTGATTTTAAAGATTCAGAACAATACTATAAACTTAAAAGTTCTTTAGTCGAACAAATATCTGATTCAGAAGGTAATGCACCTGTATATTTTTTAGATATGATAGAAAATTATATGGGCCTTTGGACTACAGCAAAGGCATTACAAGCAGATATAGAGGCTAGGGGAGTTACAGTTAAATGGGATAATGGTGGAGGTCAAAAAGGTATTAAGAAAAATGATAGTATTGCTGAACTAAATAAAACGATTCAGCAAATGTCGAAATTACTAGAATCATTGGAATTAAAACCATCAGATAGTGTAAGTGGTTCTGATGGAGATGAACTATAAAACACCATTCCCAAAACATGTAAAAATTTATATTGATAAAATTAAAAAAAATCCAACTGTAGTAAATAAAGAACGATTATTATTAATCGATTATTTAGAAAATGTATTTAAGACAGAGATTCTTATTTATTCAGAAGAGCAAATTGATAAGTATTTCAGTTATGAAAAATATTTTCCAAATGCACTTTTTGAATGGGAAAGATTTGTCTTTGTTTTACATTATTGTGTATTTAAACAAAATGGATTACCAAGATGGCCAGAATTATTTATATATACAGGTAGAGGAACAGGTAAAAACTATTATCTTGCTTTTGAAGATTGGTGTGCTATATCACCTACTCATGGTATTACAGAATATGACATTGATATATGTGCAACAAGTGAAGAGCAGGCTATGATAACATTTGATGATATATATAACATTTTGGAAAATACAACTAATAATGAATATAAAAAAATATTTAAAAGAAATTTTCATTGGAATAAAACCTCAATAACCAACAAAAAAACTAATAGTACAATTAAATTTAGGACCAATAATGCTAAAAGTAAAGATGGGCTACGGAGTGGTGCAGTAAATTTTGATGAGTATCATGCATACACAAACTATGAGAATATCAAAGTATTTACAACAGCACTTGGTAAGAAAGATAATCCCAGAAGAACAATAACTACAACCGATGGAGATGTCAGAGATGGTCCTTTAGACAAATTAAAAGAAAGATCTTTAAATATTTTATATGGCCGTACTTCTGATAATGGCTTGTTACCTTTTATGTGTAAATTAGATGATGAGAAGGAAATTAATGATATTAAAATGTGGGAAAAAGCTAATCCTTCTCTTGAATATCGAATAAGTTTATTAGAAGAAATGAAAAAAGAGTACAATGATTATGTTATGGATCCTATTGGTAATTCTTCATTCATGACTAAAAGAATGAATATGCCTCAAATGGCAAATGAAAATCAAGTAACATCTTGGGAAAATATATTAGCAACAGGTCAAGAGGAAGATTCAGATGGAAATATTGTTGAAAGAAAAATACCGGATTTAACTGGAATGAAATGTGTAGCTGGTATAGACTTTTCTACATTTGATGATTTTGCTTCAGTATGTTTAACATTTAAAAAAGATTCAAATTATTATTGTATTAAACATACATGGGTTTGCAGTAAATCAAGAGACTTACCAAGAATCAAAGTACCTTTAAAAGATTGGGAAAAGGCTGGTTTACTAACTTTTGTTGATGAACCAGAAATAAGACCAACATTAATTACTGATTGGCTTATAGAGCAGAGGCAAAAATATAATATTATAAAAGTAGCAGCTGACCATTATAGATTTGCTGATATTAGTAAAGCTTTGAAAGCTATAGGCTATGATGAGGAAGATAAAACTAGAGTTAAACGAGTTAGACCAAGTGATATTATGATGACTATTAATACTATTTCAAGTGCCTTTAATACTCATAGTATTGTTTGGGGAGAAGATCCTTTAATGCGTTGGGCTACATGGAATGCAAAATTATCACCAAGACCAAATAATAACTATGTATATGAAAAGATAGAACCGAAGTCAAGAAAGACAGATCCTTTCATGGCCTTTGTTCATAGTATGGTATTAACTTTAGATGTAGAATTGGAGACACCTAAAGTAAAATTTATGCCAATAATAAGATTCTAGGAGGTATATATGGGACTATTTTCTAAAGATAAAAACGATAATTTATATGATTATTTAGATAAAGAGGTTGATAAAGCAGAAATTAAAGCAGTTTGTTGCAATAAAATAAATGAAATAAAATTTATGAAATTGGCTTTATATATAGTTTCTACTTATATAGCTTCAGCAATTTCTACTTGTGAATTTAAAATTTATGATAACGATAAAAAAGAGGTTAAAAATCGAACATATTATAAACTTAATATTAATCCTAATCCTAATGATACAGCTACAAGACTAAAATATATGTTTACAAAAAAATTAGTTTTGGAAGGTAAGTCATTAGTGATTAGATATTTAGATAATATATATTTTGCTAGTAGTTATAATTTAGCAAATGATTCTATTTTGGGATATGAGTTTGACAATGTAACTATTCAAAATCACTGTATAAAAGAGAGGTTTACAAGAGAGACTTCTTTTTATTTTGAATTAGATGATGAAAAAGTAAAATCAATTTTAGATTCAATTAATGATAAGTATAAAAAAATGGTTTCAGATGCAATGAAAGTTTATCAAAAATCAATAAATAATAAATGGAAATTAAAAGTTGATGTCATGAAACAAGGAGAGCCAAATTTTGAAGCTGATTTTAAAAATTATGTTGAGACACAATTAAAAGACTTCATAACAGGAGATGAAGGTGTTTTTCCAGAATTAAATGGTTATGTTTTAGAAAAATTTGATAATGGAAACGATAAAACAGATTCATCTGATATTAGAAATTTAAGAAAAGATATTTTTGATATGGTTGCTCAAACTTTTAAAATGCCTCCATCAATGATGTATGGTAATGTTTCTAATCTAAAAGAAGTAGCCAATCAATTTATTACTTTTACAGTAAAACCAATAGCTAAAATGATAGGTGAAGAAATTACAAGAAATTTGTTTACGGAAGCAGAGATTTTGGCCAATAATAAAGTCGAAGTTGATATATCATCTATCAATTACAAAGATATTTTTGATATAGCTAACGGAGTTGAAAAATTAATTTCTAACGGAGTTTCTAATATCGATGAAGTAAGAAAAATGATAAATCTTCCAATAATAAATACGGAATTTTCTAAACAATATTGGATGACAAAAAATTATTCTAAGATTGAAGAAATGATGGAAGCAGTTAACAACAATAACAATGAAAATGCAAATACTTTTGTTGAAGATGAAAATTTTAGTAATAATGATAATACCTCTACAAATAATTCAAATAATGATTTAGATAGTACAAAGAAGGGAGGTGGTAACAATGAATAATAAAAATAAGATGTATTACTCTTTAGTTCAAAATGAAGATAGTGCTGTTCTTAATATTTTTGGTGATATTTGCTCTTTTGCTTATGAGCCAGCTGGAGAAATGTCTAGTTATCTCTTATCTAAGAAACTCGAAGAATTGGGTAATGTAAGTGTTATAGATGTTTATATAAATTCTTATGGAGGAGAAGTTGCCGAAGGTTTAGCAATATATAATGCTTTGAAAAGACATAAGGCTAAAATTAGAACACATGTTGATGGTTTTGCTTGTTCAATAGCAAGTGTAATATTTATGGCTGGAGATGAAAGAATTATGCCAACAACTTCATGTTTAATGATTCATAATCCATATGTTTTTATTGTTGGTAATTCTTCTGAATTAAGAAAACAAGCCGAAGATTTAGATAAAATTGGTCAATGTTCTATAAATGCTTACATGGAACATGTAAATATTACTTTGGAAAGATTAAAAGAATTATTAGATAATGAAACTTGGATATCACCTCAAGAAGCTTTAGAGATGGGCTTTGCAACATCAAATGAAGAAGATGGCGAAGAAGAACATGCAAGTCAGAGTGTTAAGAAAAAAATAATTAACATGGCTTTAAATTTGAATGTTAAAGATGAATGTAATTCGAATTCAACTTTTGAAGTTTCTTCTACAGATGAAGAAGAACAAAAAGATAATTCAAATCAAGAAGAAAATTTGAATGTTGATACGAATTCAGATAAAACAAGTGATGAAGAAATGAAAGAATCAGATAATGTAGATGGTGTGGAAAATCCTAATGAAAAAGCAATAAAAATGGTTGCTTTGTTCTTAAAAAATTTAGAAAAGGAGATGTTAAAATGAATTTTGATGAAGAACAAAAGTTTTCAAATGCTATAATGGATGCCATTAAAAGTGGAGATGACAAGAAGATTCAATCTGCATTTCAAGATTTCCATACAACTTTAGTGAAGAAGATGGAAAGTGATTATAAAGCAGTTATTGAATCTAACGACAAAAAAATATTATCTGAAAGAGGATATAGAGTCCTTACAAGTGAAGAAAAGAAATTTTATGAGAAGTTTATTGAAACGGCAAAATCTAGTAATCCAAAACAAGCTTTAGAAGATTTAATTAAAACTGATGGTGGAATGCCAGAAACAATTTACGAAGATGTATATAAAGATTTAGTAGATGAACATCCACTATTAAGTAGAATTAATTTTAAAGATGTTAAATATTTAACTAAATGGTTATTAAATGACCATACAGCTGATAAGGCTATCTGGGGAGAAATCAATGCTGAAATTACTAAACAAATTGAAAGTTCTTTCAAGAGCATAGATATTATTCAAGGCAAACTTAGTGCATTTATTGTAATTGCATTAGATATGCTAGAATTAGGTCCAGTTTTCTTAGACAGTTATGTTAGAACTATCTTAAAAGAAGCTTTAGCAGCAGGATTAGAATTTGGTATCCTTAAAGGAAAAGGTGTTAAAGGAGAACCTGTTGGATTAAATAGAGATGTTCATAAAGGAGTATCAGTAAATGAAGAAACTGGATATCCTGAAAAATCAAAAATAACTGTTACAAATTTCTCAATTAAAGACTATTGTTCATTAATTGCTGATCATTTAGTTAAGAAAGAGAACAACAAAATTAGAAAACTTGTAGAAGTACAATTAATAGTTAATCCTATTGATTACTTAAAGAAAATTATTCCAGCTACAACTGTTCAAGCAGCTGATGGAACTTATAAAAATAACTTATTCCCATTCCCAACAGAAGTTATTCAATCTAATGTATTAGATGAAGGTGAGGCAATTCTTTGTATTTTACCAGAATATTTCTTTGGAGTAGGTGCTTCTAAAAATGCATCATTAGAATATAGTGATGAGTTTAAATTTTTAGAAGATAAAAGAGTTTATAAGTCAAAAATGTTTGGATTTGGAAAAGCTGAAGATAATACATCAGCTATTGTATTAGACATTTCAAAAGTAGATCCTGCTTATATTACTGTTAAAACTGTAGGAGAGCAAACACCCTAGTGAGCCCACAATGGGCGATATTAACTCTGTAACAGTTAATATTACATCTGAATCATTAAAAGTATCAGATGCAGTAACCGATAAGGAAATAGGTTCTGTTGTTGTAGATGGTGGAACAGAGCCTTATTCTTATGAATTAACTGGTACAGATGCTGATAAGTTTAAAGTTGAAGAAACAAAAGTAAAGCTTAAGGAAAACCTTACAGAAACAAGAACTTATACAGCTAAAGTAAAGGTTACTGATAAAAATAGTAAAGAAAAAGAATCAACTGATTTTAGTCTTACTATAATTAAAGATGACATAAAAGTAAGTATTCCAAGTGGGGAAACTTCTTTAAATTTAGGTGAAAAAACTGTTCAAGATTTATGTGAAAATGCAAGTTTAGATGGTGATAATGTAACAGGTGCTTTGAAACATGTGAAAAATTGGACAGAATTTTCAAGTAAATCTGATGAGAACACAGGAAATTTCTTGCCACTTTATATTGAAGAGGCAAAAGGACAACCTAAGGGCACTGTTAAGTGTGAACTTAAGGGAACTGGTGCTAAAACAAAGAAACCAGTTGCAGTTGATGAAAAAGATGGTTTAATTGTGTTCCAAGT
>CANQLO010000049.1 GCA_947624715.1 uncultured Clostridia bacterium | reverse complement strand
AAAAGGAGTAATTATTTATTAAAAATAAATAATAATATTTTAAATGTATGATTTACATGTTCATTCCACAGATTCAGATGGAAAGTATTCAAAAGTACAATTGCTAGAATTAGCTAGATTAAAAAAAATGAGTGTAATAGCTTTTTGTGATCATAATAGTTATCAAAATTTAGATAGTAATAAAATTAAAGCTGAATATGAAAAAAGATATCATGAAAAAAGTGATATTTTAATAATTCCTGCAATAGAAATTTCAGCTAGTTCAGAGAAATACAGAGGAATACATATTTTGGGTTATGGAATAACCAATATTAAACCTATTAAAGATTGTATAGATAGGATAAATGAACAAAATTCACAAGCATTATATAGACAAATTGAATTGATAAATAGTGAATATGGTATACCAATAAATGTTGAGCAAATAGTAAAAATAGCTAATAAAAAAGTTATTACAGATAAAGATATAGAAAAAGCTTTAATTTATCTTGGATATATTCAAACAAGCAAAGAAATGTATAAATTTACAAGTAGATCATCAAAATCACATGTAGAAAAACATAAAATTAGTGATATAGATTCAATTAGAATAATACATGATTCAGGAGGCATAGCAATTCTTGCACATCCCATTGAAATAAAAAATAGGTCAGATAATGTAACAATAGGATATGACGAGTTTGAAAAATATATTAAATATTTACAAATTTATGGATTAGATGGAGTAGAAACACATACTATAAAACATAATAATGAACAGCAATCTAACTATTTTAAAATAACTAAAAAATATGAATTATTAACAACAGCTGGAACAGATTTTCATGATGAAGAAAGAACTCCAAAGTTTGGGGTAGAATATGATCCAAATATATTTTTAAAACCTTTATTAAGTAAATTAAAAGAAAAAGATGAAAGAGAGGAAGAGAGGTAGAATAGAAAAAATGAATGAAAATGTTAGAAAAGATTTACCAGGAAGATTTTCAGAATTAGATTTCTTTAGAAGAAATTTTTCAAGAATTATAAACATATATGATAAAAATATTATGCCACCTTATGAAATATTAATTCATCCATGTAGTTATTGTAACTTGTCTTGTAAATGGTGTATAGGAAGTTATGTTACTAGAGACAAAAATAAAGATAAATTATTAGAAACAAAACTAAATGATGTTTCAAATATGGAAAAAATAATAAATAATATCTTAAGTTACAAAAAGGAGGGCAAAAACTACATTAATGGAAAAAAAGAGGTATTTAAAGTCGAAAATGTAAGCTTTTCTGGTATAACTGGAGAACCTATGATTTCCAAGGAAGCAGTATTATATGCTATAAAAAAATTAAAAGCAAACGGAATAAGAGTAGGAATGTTTACAAATGGAATTTTATTAACAAAAGATTGCCAAGAAGAAATATTAAAAATGGATTATGTTTTAATTAGTATTGATGCAGGAAATTCAGAAACATATACAAAATTAAAGTGCAATGGTACTGACAATAAAAATTTTGAAAAAGTAATAAATAATATTGTTGAATTATCAAAAGCAAAGGAAAAAGTAAAAAGTAATTTAGATGTCAATATTGGATATATTATTAATGAATATAACTATAATCAAATTTTTGAATTAGCAAAATTATTGAAAAAAATTGGAGTACATTATTTTAGACTAAAAACTGATATAGCTTCAAAAATGAATTTAACTGAAGACCAGTTAAATGAAGTAAAAAAACAAATAAAAGATGTAAAAGATAAAATAGAAAATGAATATTTTAAAATTATTGAAATACATAAAATTGGTGATGAAAAACAAAAAATTAGGGACTTTGATAAATGTTTTATTCATTATTTATATGGTGCTATTTCAGCAGATGGTAGAGTATATCCATGCAATTATCACCCTAAAAAGAATGGATATTATTATGATTCAGCAATAGAAAAAGATTTTTCAGAAATTTGGGAGAATATAATGAATTATGATATAGATAGTAAAATACCAAATATTTGTCCAGATAGATGTGATCCATTTAAAACTAGAGCAAATAGAATTTTAATGGAAGGTTACGATATATATAAAAAGGAAGGACTTGAAAGTTTAAAAAAATATATTTTTAATGAATAGGAGAGAAAAATGAGAAGTCCATATCAGGTGCTAGTTTTTCCATACAAAAAAGTAAAAGGAGAGTATAAGTATGCAATTTTTTTGCGAGAAGATATGAATGTTTGGCAAGGAATTGCAGGTGGTGTAGAGGAAAATGAAAATATTATGGATGCAGCAAAAAGAGAAGCATTTGAAGAGGCTAATATTAGTAAAGAGGCAAAATTTATAAAATTAGAATCTTACACTACTATGCCTGTAACGAATGTTGCGAAAGACTTTGTTTGGGGAGAAAATACTTTTTTAATTAAAGAATTTGCCTTTGACGTAAATGCACAAAATGAAAATATAAAAATAAGTTTTGAACACATTAATTATAAATGGGTAAATTATGAAACAGCCCAATCATTATTAAAATGGGATAGTAATAAAACAGCATTATGGGAATTAAACGAAAAATTAAAAAAGGAGTATATATGAGAGCACCATATCAAACTTTAATAATTTTATATAAACAAGAAAAAAATAATTTTTTATATGGGATTTTCTATAGGAAAAAAGAAAATTTTTGGCAATTTATTTCAGGAGGAGGAGAAGATGGCGAACAAAAAGAAGATACAGCCATTAGAGAATTAGAAGAAGAAACTAAAATAAAAATAAAAAAAGAAAAATTAAAAAAACTAGACTCAATTTCTGTAATACCAGTTGTAAATATTACAGGAGAATTTACTTGGGGAGAAAAGGTTTTTGTTATTCCTGAATATACATTTGCAGTTAATGCAAAAAATGAAGAAATAATATTATCAGATGAACATAAATCAATGAAATGGATGACTTATGAGGAGGCAATAACGAAACTTAAGTTTGATAGTAATAAAACAGCATTATGGGAATTAAATGAAAAATTAAAAAGGAGAAAAATAATTGAATAAATTTATAGAGTTATATGGAATAGACCAAGTAAAAAAAATAGAAAAAATAAGTAAAGGATATGTAAATGAACTTTGGAAAATAGAGAGCGATGATGGAGCATTTTTATTGAAATGCTTTAGTAATTGTAATCTAGATAGATTAAAGTATTTAATTAATCTTGAATCTAACTTATCAGAATTCTCACCAAAACTAATATCTACATCTAATGGAAGTAAAATAATTACTAAAAATGAAAAATCATATGTTATGTATGAATTTATAGATGGTATTAATTTAAATAGAGATGATATTACACCATCGATTGCTAAAAAATTAGGAAAGCTATTACGGTAATCTTCATAAAAAATTAGATGAAATTAAAGATAAAATGGTTACAAATCAAGATTCTTTATTACGTATTTCTTCACCACACAATAAACAGATTGAACATTTAATATCTCAACCAATAGAAGATAAAAGTTATAAAGCTGCACTAGAAAATAAATTACAAACATTAAAAAATATAGACTATAAATATTTATCTAAAAAAATGCAAGAAACTCCAAAACAAATAGTTCATGGTGATTTTTATTTAGATAATTTAATTTTAAGTCCTAATGGAGAATGGAAAATTATTGATTATGAACAAGCTGGAATGTTTTATAAAGACTATGAAATTGCTAGAGCATTATTTATGATTTGTTATAATCCGAGTGAAAGTACAGAAAATAATTTAAATAAAATAAATAGTTTTCTTGCTGGATATAGACAAACTAATTCATATGCAGATATTAATTTTATTATTGATTTATTTTTGTATTCAACGGCTAATAGTCTATACTGTTATGAAGACTGGGAAAACTTACCTGAAAGTAGCAAAAAATTTGCAATTTATAAAAATGAAATGCTAGATTGGATAAAGAATAATAAAAATAAAATTTTATTAAGAGAAGAAGAGGTTTTATATGACATTGATAGATGAAATATGCCATAAAAATCATATTTGTGAACCTATTAATCTAGTAAATACAAAGTTTAATAAAGGAAGATTATTTGCCACACAGGATTATTTTATAAAACTGTATCCTAAAGAAAAAAATAAATATTTTGATAATGAAATTTATATTTATAAAATGTTATCTGGAAAACAATTTATCCCTAATTTAATAGATTATGGTAAAGAAAGAGAAAAATACATTGTCATAAAAAGAATTGATGCAACAACAATTTATGAAGTTTGGGATTATTTAAATGAAAATGAAAGAATGGATATTATAAAACAAATTTCAGATATATTGAGACAGATTAATTCTCTTCCTACAATTAATAAAGAATCAAGCTTTAAAGAATATTTAACATTGGAGTTTGAAAAAATTGTTAATCAATTAGGATTTATAGACACAAGACTAAAAAAAAGTATTGATTCTTTTTTTTATAATACAATAGATTCTTTTTCTGATTTAGAAACACAAAAATTAATTTATTCAGACTTCCATTTTGGAAATTTTTTAATAGATAAAAAAAGAAATGTGTATATAATTGATTTTGAAGGACTGATATCGGCACCTTTAGATTATCAATTAAACTCAATTATAAGAATGTGTATGGATCCAAGTATTGATGCACCCAATAACATTACTCCAAATATCAATGAATATAAAAATATATTGAAGTACTTTGAAAAATATTATAAAGAAATGTTTTTATCCCCAAATTTAAAAGAAAGACTAAAATTATATATTCTTATAAATCATTTACATACATTGAAACATAGAAAAATTTCATCTAAACAAATAGAAGAGGATATAGAAAGGTGAAAAATGGAAATATTTAATCTTCATGGTGAATGTGTAGATATATCTATATATTCAAATTTAGATTTTAAAATAATGAAACCATTACAAGAACAATTTTTAACTTATTTTAAAATAACCGATTTAGTCGAAAGACCTGATTATTGTATTTGCCTATTAAATGATAATTTTGGAATTAAATTTAAAGATAAACTTGCTGAAAATGATATATATATATCTAAAAAAGAAAGAAAAATATATACTATCATTAAAGGTGAAGATATTGAAGAAAATATATTATATATAAAAAGATTGGTCGAGAGTTTGAGAAATCGAATACTTGAATTTAAAGGAGCAATTTTCTTTCATGGTGCTAGTATTTCGATAGATGGTAAAGCAGCTGTATTTATTGGAAGTAACAATTCGGGAAAAACAACGACTATATTGAATTACTTATCTAAATTTAATTGTAAATATTTATCAAATGATAGAACGGCAATCATAATGAAAAATAATAAAACAATGGTAATTGGTAGCCCAACTAAAATAGGAATAAGAATATCTACATTAGAATCTAATAAAAAATTAAAAACCAAATTTCAAAGTGATTTACAAAATAAAAAACAAACTGATGATAGAAATAGATTTGTATTATCTATTAGACAATTGAGAGAATATCTAAATATTAAAGAGGACAGTAGTGCAATACTAAAATGGGTCTTTTTTATAAAAAGATCTAAAAATGGGACAACACAAGTTAAATCAATACCTTATTATGAAATGATATGCAGACTAAAAGAACAAAGAATAGAAGGAGTTTTTAGTAAAAATATTATATTAAAAGGTTGCTTAGATACAAAAAATACTGAAATAGAGAGTATTATACCACGAAATATAGAAGCATATCAGTTTTCACAAGATGGAGAATGTAGCCAAATATTAAATGATATATTTAATAAAAGTATAGAAAGGGAATAACCATTATGAAAAAATATATAGCTGAAGCACCTAATTTCAATTATAATTTGTCAGATTATATAAATGTTATTAAATCTATGAAAAGATTACAGTCAAATAAAGAAATAAAATATAAAGACGAAAGAGATGAATTAGAAGAAAAATTTAAACAATACTTAAATGTGAAATATGCTATAACAGTTACCAATTGTGCTTCTGGAATAGATTTGGCTTGTGAAGCTATTAATCTACAAGAAGGAGAGGAAGTCGCAACTTGTGCTATTAATTTTTACGGAACACATTTATCTGTTTTAAGATATAAAGCAAAATTAGTATTAGTAGAACCGAAAAACAATAGTGTACAAATTGACCCTAAAGATTTGTCTAATAAAATTAATAAAAATACTAAAGCAGTAATAATTACACAGATGAATGGTGGAATAGGTGATATGAATGAAATAATTCAGTGTATCAAAAAAAAAGAAAAAATATATAAAAAGAAAATATTTATTATTGAAGATGTAGCAAGATCATTAGGGGCTGAATATTTTGGAAAAAAAGCAGGGACTTTAGGTGATATTGGAATATATAGTTTTCAGACTAAAAAAAATTTTTGCACTTTAGGAGAAGGTGGATTAATTGTAACTAATAATAAGAATATATATTGCAAACTAAAAGAACTAAGATCTTTTGGAAATAAAATAAACTATGGAACAAATTACCGACTTTCGAGAGTTCAATGTTCAGTAGGACTAACACAGCTAAAAAAATTAGATAAAAATAATAAAAAAAGAATGAAAATTGCACAAGAGCGAAATAAAATGTTAGAAAAATATAAAGACAAACTGTATATTGAACCAATACAAACACATATCTCAAATATTTATACATATTATAATGTTATCTTAAATGAAAAATATAGCAAAACTGATAGAGACAAAATTAGAAATAAATTATCTAAAAAATATAATATAGAAACATGTATAGCTAATGAGCCTACTTATGTAACACATGAATTTATAAACAAAAATATTGATAATATTAATACTCCGTTAGCTACAAGTATTGGACAAAGAATTATTTCTTTGCCTATACACTTTAAAATGAATTCAAAAGACAATATATATATAGTAAATTCTTTAATAAAAAGTATAGAGGAAGTAGAAAATGAAAATAACAAAAAAATTAATTAAAGCTAAAATTAAATTGGCAATTGTTGGACTAGGATATGTAGGAATGCCTTTATTATTAGAATTTTCGAAAAAAATAAAAACAATTGGATATGACATAAATACTTATAAAATAGAAGAATATAGAAAAAAATATAATAATATTAATTTTACTTCAAATGTAGAAGATTTAAAAAATTGCAATTGCTTCATTATAGCAGTTCCAACACCAATAAAAGATGATAAAACACCAGATTTAAGTTATATATTGGATTCAACAAAAAGTATAAGCAAAATATTAAATAAAAATAGTATTGTTATTTATGAATCAACTGTTTATCCAACTGTAACAGAGACAATATGTAAAGATATAATAGAAAGAGAATCAAAGTTAAAATTTAATATAGATTTCTTTTTAGGCTATTCTCCAGAAAGAATAAATCCAGGAGATAAAAAACATAAATTAAAAAATATTACAAAAATTGTATCTGGAAGTACTAAATCTTCTACTGAACTAATTAGTAAGTTGTATAGTTTAGTAATAGATAATGTATGTGTAGTTAGCAATATAAAAACTGCAGAAGCAATAAAACTTATTGAAAATACTCAAAGAGATTTAAATATTGCTTTAATGAATGAATTTAGTTTTATCTGTAAAAAAGAAAATATTGATATTTA
>CANQLO010000048.1 GCA_947624715.1 uncultured Clostridia bacterium | reverse complement strand
TATAAGTTAGAACACATGACAATTTATGGATTTAGACATTCTTTTGCAACTTTAATGAGTGAAAAAGGTATGGATAAAGAAGTTTTAAGAGAATTAATGGGACATGCCGAATTTGAAACTACAGATTTTTATTATATACATGTATCAGAAGAACGAAAGAAAAAGGAATTTGAAAGAGTAAATTTTGAGGAATTTCAGGGGAAAAGTAGTCAAAATAAGGGGAAAATATATACTTCAAAGAGAAAAATAAAAACTCTCAAACTAGCTTGAGAGTATGGTGCACCCGGAGGGATTCGAACCCCCGATCTCAAAGTTCGTAGCCTTGCATTCTATCCAGCTAAACTACGGGTGCATAAACACATTATACAACATTTGTATAATATTTTCAATAATTTATAAAAATTATGTAGTTATAAAATATAAAATAACCATAAAATATTGCAAAAGATGGTAAGAAAGTATATAATTACTATACAAATAAGGGAAGGAACAAAAGCAAAATGGATAAAAAAAATAAGAATAAAAATTTATTAATTATTATAAGTATAATAGTAATTATTGTTGTGGTATTAACAGTAGCAATTTTATTTATGACAAAATCAAAGGAAGATAAAACAAAAGAAAAGTATGCAATTACATATGAAGATGGAGTAAAAATAAATACAAGTGAAGAGCTTGCAAAAGATAAGCAACTAGATAACTATACAATAACTAACATAAAATTATCACATAGAAATAATACAAGTACATTGCTAGCAGATGTTATAAACAATGGAAGTCAAACTGAAGAGCAAGATGTAAAAATAGAAATGCTAGATGAAGGCGGAAATGTTATTATGGTGTTAAAGGGTATACTAAAACCTTTATCACAAGGAGAAACAACACAATTAAATGTTAATGTATCAACAGATATAGCAGGAGCATATAATTTTAGAATATCAAAATGGTAGAGAGAAGGAAATGAGATGTCATATATTGAATTTGAAAATATAACTAAAGAATACCAAATGGGAGAAATAACGATAAAAGCGCTTAATAAAGCAAATTTCAATATAGAAAAAGGTGAATTAGCAGTAATAGTAGGACCAAGTGGGGCAGGAAAAACAACTGCTCTTAATATATTAGGTGGAATGGATAGAGCAACTTCAGGAAAATTGATGATTGATGGTAAAAATGTAACAAAATTAAGTGATAGACAACTTATAAAATATAGAAGAGATGATATAGGATTTGTATTTCAATTTTATAATTTAATTCAAAATTTAACAGCATTAGAAAATGTTGAAATAGCCACACAGTTGTGTAAAGATGCTCTTGATCCAAGTAAGATACTAGATAAAGTTGGATTAAAAGATAGAAAAAATAATTTTCCAGCACAACTATCAGGTGGAGAACAACAAAGAGTTGCAATAGCTAGAGCAATAGCTAAAAATCCAAAGCTACTTCTTTGCGATGAACCAACAGGAGCATTAGACTATAAAACAGGAAAACAGATATTAAAGCTTTTACAAGAAACATGTAGAAAAGAAAATATGACAGTTGTTATTATTACTCATAATACTGCAATAACACCAATGGCAGATAAGGTAATATATTTTAAAAATGGAAGTGCGGAAGAGATTAAAATAAATGATAAAATTGTACCGATAGAAGAAATAGAATGGTAAAAAAACAGAAGTTAAAAGAGTAAAAGTAACTGTATAAAAAGGAAAAAACTATAGTCTTTTTTATATAAGGAAAAAAACTATGGTAAGTGTAAAAGCAATAGGGCTAAAGAGGTACAGATAAATGAAAAGTAAGCTATTAAAAAATAGTATAAAAGAGATAAAAGACACATTTAGAAGATTTGTGTCTATATTTCTGATGGCCTTTTTAGGTGTAGGATTTTTCGCGGGATTAGTTGCAGCTGGACCAGATATGAGAGAAACACTAGACCAGTATTTTGATGAAAAAAATGTTTATGATATTTCAGTAGTTTCAACTATGGGATTAACAAAAGAAGATATAACAGAATTTGAAAAAATAGAAAATATTGAAAGTGCTTATGGAGTAAATAGTAAAGATGAAATAATATCATATCAGAATGAATCATACATTGCAAAATTTATTGAAATCAATAAAAATGTAAATAATGTGAATCTAAAAGAAGGTAGAATGCCTGAAAATGATAATGAATGTTTAATAGATAGCTTTTTTATAAATTTTTATGGAGAGAATTTAGGAGACACAATTAATGCAGAAGAAAAGGAATATAAAATAGTTGGTATAGTTCAAAGCCCTTTATACATAACTAACTCAAGAGGAACTACTAATATAGGATCTGGAAGTATAGATTTATATTTATATGTAAATAAAATCGAGCAAGATTATTACACAAATATTTATCTAAAAGTTAAGGATGCAAAACAGTTAATAACTGATACGGATGAGTACAATGATTTGATTAATGAAGCAAAACAAAAAGTAGATGAAATTAAAAGTTCAAGGGAACAAGCAAGATATAATGAAATTAGAAAAGAAGCAGAAGATGAAGTAAACTCTGCTAAACAAGAATTAGAAAATAATAAACAAGAAGTAAATAGTAAGTTACAAGAAGCAGAAAATCAAATAAAATCTGGAGAAAATAGTATTAAGTCTGCAAAGAATCAAATAGCAGGAAGTAAATTAGAATTAAGTAGAAATAAAACTCAAGCTCAGCAAAGTTTTAAAGATGCTGAAAATCAAATTGAGGAAAATTCTAAAAAGATAGAAGAAGCTAAAGAAAATTTAAATACAGTCAATACCGCATTAGATACAATAAAACAAAAACTGGAAATTCTAAATTCAAAACTAGAAGAACTTGAACTTTATAAAAAACAATTAGAAAGTTTAAATCAAGATACAAGTGATATTGATAAACAAATTGAAAGTTTACAATCCACAAAAAATGAATTAAATGTGGAAAAAGATAATCTAGAAAAAACGATTCTTGTATTAAATAGTTCAATAATAGATGGTGAAAAAAGTTTACAAGATGCAAAAAAACAACTAGAAAAAAATAAGCAAGAAGCAAGTGAACAATTTGAAGATGCTGAAGCAAGGATTGTAAGAGCAGAAAATGAAGTTGAGTCTAATGAGAAAAAAATTAAGCAGAATAAAGAAGAGTTAGAAAAGCAAAGAAATGAAGCTAATAAAGAATTTGAGGAAGCGGAAGAAAAAATTAAGAAAGCAGAACAAGAGATAGAAGATATTGAAAAGCCAACCTTATATATTACTTTGAGAAACGATAATTCAGGATATGGAACATATATAGATTCAGTTGCAAGTATGGTAAACATAGCGAAACTATTTCCGTTAGTATTTTATATAATAGCTATACTTACTAGTCTGACTTCAATGACAAGAATGGTTGAAGAAGAAAGAACTGAAATAGGAACACTAAAAGCTTTAGGATATAGTAGTATGCAAATATTAGGTAAATATATTTTATATTCATTATCAGCATGTGTAAGTGGTGGAATACTAGGCATGGCTTTAGGATTTAAATTACTTCCAAATATTATATGGACAATATACAAAATAATATTTGAAATGGGAGATTTGTCAGCACCATTTAGATTAGATGTAGGAGCATTAGGATTAGGAATAGCAATCATTTGTATTGTAGGAGCAACAATATTTGCGTGCATAAATCAATTGAGAAGTATGCCAGCTAAACTAATGAGACCAAAAGCTCCAAAGTCTGGAAAGAGAATAATACTAGAAAGAATAAACTTTGTATGGAGAAGATTAAAGTTTTCTCAAAAAGTTACATTAAGAAATATATTCAGATATAAGAAAAGAGCAATAATGACTATTGTTGGAATTACAGGTTGTACAGCATTAATACTTGCAGGATTCGGATTAAAGGATTCTGTTACTGGAATTGTATCATATCAATATGGAGAAATATTTAATTATCAAGATTTAATAGTTGTTCAAAACCTGAGAGGAAAAGATCTAATTGATGGTTATGATTATGTTGAAACAAATATGAAAACAATAGAAGTTAACGGAAAAGATACTAATTTAGTTGTAGCTGACAATGATTTGAATAAGGCAATAAATTTCTATGATAAAAGGACAGGAGAACAAGTTAAACTTGATGATGAAGAGATTTTTATAACCGAAAAGCTTGCTGATTTAATAAATGTAAAAGAAGGAGATTCTGTAAAATTTAGTATAGATGAAAATGAATACAGTTTTAAAATAAAACATATTTTGAAGAATTATATATATAACTATGTATACATATCTAAGCCATTATATGAAAAAACAATAGGTGATTATGAAGTTAATACTATAATGGTAAACGACAAAATAACAGATGAGAAAAAACAAGAAATTTTAGATAACGAAAACGTATTATCTTTAGTTGATGTACAAGAAACTATGTCAGGAATAAGTGATATGTTAAGTTCACTAAACTATGTTATAGTAGTTTTAATTGTATCAGCTGCACTTCTTGCATTTGTTGTTTTATATAATCTTGCAAATATAAATATAGGAGAAAGAATAAGAGAAATAGCCACATTAAAAGTACTTGGATTTTATGATAATGAAGTTGATAATTATATAAGTAAAGAAACAAGAATCTTTACAATAATAGGTATAATAATAGGGTTAGGAGCAGGTTATATTCTTTGCAATTATCTTATATCAACCTGCGAAGTAGAGATGGTTAGATTTGTAAAAGAAATAAAACCTTTAAGTTATGTATATTCTATTATGATTACTGTATTATTCACAATGATTGTTAACTTAATAGTTCACAAAACCCTAAAAAAAGTAGATATGATTGAATCATTGAAAAGTGTAGAATAAAAATATAAAATTTATTATAATATAGCTATTAGCAAGTTATTATTGCAGTTTTAAGAACTGTATGTTATAATGAACATAAATTTTAGAAGGGAGAAAATAATGAAAAAAGATACTAAAAACAAAAAAAATTCTAAGGATGCAAAAGACAGGATAGTTACTGAGGAAACACAAGTAAAAAAAGCTAAAGGAAGTTTTGCAACGGGGTTGCTTGGAGCGGTACTTGGAGGCTTAATTGCTACTATACCTTGGATATTAATGTATGTATATGGAAATATGATGTTATCAGCATTGTCTATTGTAATTGCAGCTGGTGAATTTTATGGATATAAATTATTTAATGGAAAAATTACCAAAAAGCTACCTATTACAATAATGATATTAGCAGTTTTAATTGTTGCACTAACTACCTTAGTAATAATTCCAACATTTTTAATAATGAATGAGGGAGTAAATGTAAGTATAGCTTCTATTAAAACGTTATACCAAAATGAACAATTTACACAAGCAATTATAAAAGATTCAATTGTAGCAGTGATATTTACATTAGTAGGAGCAAGTGTAATTACTGCAAATATAAAAAGACAACTGCAAAATGGTAATATAGATGATATAGATTTAAGCAATTCAAAAGAAGCAGAGGCTCTAAAGAAAAACTCAATAGAAAAAATAAAGCCAATATTTGAAAGATTCAATGCTATGGAAAAAGAGCATGGAATTTTAAAAGATGAATTAAATGCAGAAGTTGCAGAAGATGAAGAATTAAAAAATGCATTAAATACATTAAAAGCATATAAAATAGTTAAAAAATCTGGTGGAAGATTTTATTATTCAACAGAATCAGAAGATAAACAACTAAAAACAAAAAATAAAAATGTTTCTAAATTTATAACAATATTAATTGCAGTTATATTAGTAGTAATTATGGTAGCAGTAGTAGTACTTAACCAAATGGGAATACTTAATATGGAAAAAATATCTGATGGTAAGATTAATTTTTCTGTAAATGGAAAATGGATAAGTTATCAAAGTTATTATGCTTATAGTGATGCATGGACTTATTATAGATATATAAATACTCCTAGACCAGCTGAAAACGAACAAATAGGCAGTGATGATTTTGACAAATGGCCTGCATATTTAACAGTTAGCTACTCAACAATTAGTTTAGAGGAAATGGCTTCTATAGAAGAAGTAAAAGAAAGTTTTAAAGAATATGTATATTCTTTAGAAGAAGTACCAAGTATATATGAAGAAGAAATAACAAAAACAGAAAATGGTTATGATTTACTAAAAGTAAAGATGCAATTTGACAAAGAGCCAGAGCAAGTAGAGTTTCTATATTATATTATGAATGGTGACCAACTTGCAACTTTAGACTCATATAGCTATAATTTAGCAGATGAACAAGAAATCAAATCAACACTAGAAAGCATAGCAAGAACGTTTAAATGGGAATAAGTAAAATTATAAGGAAAACATTTTAATTAAAACAATTGAAAAAGTAAAAATATAAATGGAAATAATTGAAAGCATTTGACAATACCTATGTGAATAGTATATTATAATAATATACATTTGCATAGGTATATTAATGGGGGAATAATAGGTGAGTAAAGAAGAAGTAATAATTAGCTCTAATGAAAAACAAGAAAAAACTGAAATGAAAAAGACCAGCAAAAAAGTTATTGTAATTAGTGTACTTTTTATAATAACGATTTTTGTTGGAACATTTGCCTATATGATGAATACAGATGATGTTAACAACCTTGGTGAATTACTAAGAACAGCTGATTACAGATGGGTATTAGTAGGTATACTATGCCTGATTACAATGTGGCTTGCAGAAACTGTAAATATGCATATTCCTTTAAAAAGAATTTATCCAACTCAAAAATTTACTAACTCAATTAAGATAACAATGATAGGACAATTATTTAATAATTTAACACCATTTAGTACAGGTGGACAGGTAATGCAAGTATATGAAATGGGGAAGAGTGGAAAAAGAACTAGTGATACATTATCCATATTATCAATGAAATTCTTAGTACAACAGATTACAATGATGATATTTACTGTTATAGTATTGATTACACAATTCAACCATTTTCAAGATTTATTTAGTCAATACCTTGTAATAGGGATAATAGGTATATTAATTAATGTTTTATTACTATCTTTTTTAATAGCAGCAGGAACAAATAAAGGATTTATAATGAAAATTGCAAGACCAATTATAAGATTTGTAGCTAAAATTAGAATCGGAAAGTTTAGAATTATAAAGAATTCTGAAGAAAAAATAGAAAACTTCGAGAAAAGTGTTGAAAACTATAATGAACAATTTAAGATTATGAATAAGCATAAGGTAATGGTATTAAAAATGTCAATAGCAGGATTTATACAAGCAATAACATACTATGCAATAACATTTGCTGTATATAAAACATTTGGAAACACTGGTTCAAACTTCTGGGAAATAGTAACAAGACAAACATTCCTAGTATTACTAGTATCAGTAGTTCCAACTCCAGGAGCTGGGCTTGGAGCAGAAAGTGGATTTTGGCTTATATTTGGACCAATATTCAAGGATACCACTAACTTATCAATATTATTTTGGAGAATATATACATTTTATTTACCAATATTAGTAGGTGCACTATTTATGATACCAACTAAAAGACTAATAACAAAGCGATTTCAAAGAGAATAATAAAAGCCATATTTTGATTTTGGTACTGAAATTAAAATTCAAAGAAAAATTATTTTAATAAATATTTTTATTAAATGTATTGAAATTTTTACAATAATGTGATAATATATATTGGTACACAGTTATTTTCGAGGTGTGGCTCAGTTGGTAGAGCGCGTGGTTTGGGACCATGAGGCCGCAGGTTCGATCCCTGTCACCTCGA
>CANQLO010000047.1 GCA_947624715.1 uncultured Clostridia bacterium | reverse complement strand
AAGTTGACCATTTTTTTATAAAAAATTTTTAAAAATTTTCTATTTTTCTATTGACTTTTCATAGTTGGTCTCCTATCTTTTTTCTTTTATTTTAATAAATTTATTGTTTTTTTGTCAATAAATTATAGTAAAAAAAGAGCGACAGTCTTTTGACTATCGAACTCTATTGAAAATATTTATTTTTTAACGTGATAAAATATATTATTGTTTATAATAATTATAAACATATTCTTCCACTAATTTAATCAATTCTTCTGCTGTTTTTATTTGTTGTTCTGTTTTTTCAAATGATGGCTCATAATTATCATCATAATCACTATCATCTCTTATTCTCTGGGCTTGAGCTATCTTCTTTCCAATCATTTTTGGAAAAATATCTTTATTTACATATTCTTTATTAAAATATGCAATTACATCTTTGTGTCTTTTAAAATCTATTTCTTTAATTGCAAGTACTGCTCTAATTGCATAAAAAATGGCATAATAAGCTCTATTATTAGCACTTGTAAGATCCTTTCCATCCTTATAAATCATTTTAGCGGTTTCTAAAGTTTCTTTAGCTTTTTCTAGCCTATACTTTGCAAAACTTTCTATTGTTTCATTATCCATTTATTAAAACAATCCCTTCCTTTTGAACATTTTTATAAAATGGTATAAACTTTACTCGGTGATTATATTTTTCTATATTTTTTATTATCGGAGATAAAATAATACCTGTATTTAACTCTATGTCAAAAGCTATATCTGATATTTTATCTCTATAATATTCAATTTCTTCATAAGATAAATCAGCCAAAATCATTATATCTACATCTGAATTCTTATTATAATCGCCTCTAGCATAAGAGCCATATAATATAACTTTCTTTAGCTTTTTTCCTAAAAGTTCTTGTACTGCTTTTATAAAGTTTTGAATTTCATCATTTACTTTTTTAGGCATACATTATCTTCTCCATTCTTTTTATTTTACACTTATATTATACTTTTTTTATACTTAATTTTCAATACTATAATATTTAAATAAAAATCATCCTTAAAATTATGTTAAATTTTTAATATTTTTCCCTTTTATTTTTTTATTACATATTTTCATAATGTGACCACATACTTAATATTCTAACAATATGTCTATCTTCTAGAACTTGATATACCAATCTATGTTGTATATTTATTCTCCTAGAATATAAATCTTTCAAATCTCCGCATCAATTTTTCATAAGGTGGTGGATTTTGAAATGGATCATTTTTTATTACTTCAATTAATGCTTTTGTTTTATTTGCTAAATTACTTTGCTTTAATTTACTAATATCTTTTAATGCTTTTTTATTGTATTCTATTTTATACAATTACCAGTCCACCTCATTTTCATTTACGAAATCTTCATCAGATGAATTCTTTCTTTCTATAAGTTCTTCTTTTAATTTTGGTATAGAAGATATATATAATGTTTCCATTAAATTATTATAGTCTTCTTCAGATAAAACAACTGCGTTTCCATTCTTTGTTGATACATTTATTGGTTCATTATATTTAATAGCATTTTCTAATAATTTATAAATATCTTTTCTAAAATTAGTTATATTAGTATTAGTCATTTTTAACACCTCTCTATATAATATATTATAGCATACGCTTTTGCGTGCGTCAATACTTTAATTAAACTAATTTTGTAAAAGTTTATTTACCATATTTTCAAGTTTTGGTATATCTTCTTCCTTCATACTTGATTTTATTGTAACTACATCTGGAACAACATCTATATTTTTCATATCTAAAAATGCTGCTCTCATGCATGTTCCTGCTGATGGCGCCCATGAGCCATTTTCAACTATTGCTACTTTTCTATTTTGATATTGTTTAGTTTTTAGTATATTTAAGAATTCTTCCATTGGTGTAAATACTCCTGCATTATAACTAGATGCTAAAACTACCATTTTATCATATTTAAAAGCTTCTGCAACCGCTTCATAAACATCACATCTTGATAAATCCATTGATTTAATTCCACCTTGGTCTTTTAATAAATCATAAACTTTTTTGGCTGCTTTTTTGGTGTTACCATGGATAGATGCAAATGCTATTAAAGTTCCTTTTTCTTCTGGCATATATGTGCTCCAAGTATTGTATTTATCAATATAGAAAGTTAAGTTATTGTTTAATATTGGACCATGCAATGGACATATCATCTTTATATCTAATGTAGATAATTTTTTCAATAATGCTTGTACTTGAGGACCATATTTTCCTACAATATTTATATAATATCTTCTAGCTTCTGGTAACCACTGTTCTTCATTTTCTTCATATATATTTTCTTCGTCTACTACACCAAATTTACCAAATGCATCTGCTGAGAAAATAATTTTTTCAGTTTGCTCATAAGTACACATTACTTCTGGCCAATGTACCATTGGAGCCATAAAGAATTGTAATTTATGGCTTCCAATATCTAATACATCTCCTTCTTTTACTTCTTGCTTTTTTATATTAGAGTCTATATTAAAGAATTGTGATAAAAGTTGAAATGTTTTTTGGTTTCCTACTAACGTAATATCTGGATATTTTTCTGTTAAAGCTTGAATGTTTGATGAATGGTCTGGTTCAACGTGTGAAACGATTAAATAGTCAATTTTTTTACCATTTAAACTTTCATCTATTTTTTTTAGCCATTCATCCGATTTTCTTACATCTACTGTATCTAATAATGTTACTTTTTCATCCATAATTAAATAACTATTATATGATACTCCATTAGGAACATTATATACATTTTCAAATAAGTCGATGTCATTATCATTTATTCCTACATAAAAAATGTTATTTCCAATTTCTTTCATATTTAAAATAATTCCTTTCTCTTTTGGATTGTTAAATTCTCTTTAGCTTCTTAATTCTGCCTTAAACTTATTATTTAAATTTTCAGTGATTTTATTCATTGTTTCATTAATTATTTCATCAGTTAGAGTTTTTGTACTGTCACCAAGTTCAATAGAAAATGCTATTGATTTCTTTCCTTCTGGAATTCCTTTTCCTGTATAAACATCAAATACTTTTGATTCTTGAAGTAATTTTCCTCCACTATTTTTTATTGCTTTTTGAAGTTCTTGAGCAGAAACATTACTATCAACCAAAATTGCAATATCCTTTTTAACTGTTGGGAATTTTGATATTTCCTTATATTTCATCTTTCCAACTTGCTTTGCTAATAATTTATCTAAGTTAATTTCCATAACATAAACTTCATCTTTGCAAATTGCTGGACTTACTCTTCCTACTATACCAACATTTTCACCATTTACTGATATTAAAGCTGTTTTTCCTGGATGGAAATCATTTGGAATTTTTCCATCTGCTACAAAGCTATATCTTCCACTATATCCTAAATAATCTAGTACTTCTTCTGCAACACCTTTAATAATGTAGAAATCAACTTTTTTAGTAGATAATCCTAAATCATAATCTCCTGTCATTAAACATGCTAGTTTATTTTCCTCTTTATAATCTTCATTATTTTTATAAAATGTTTTTGCCATTTCAAATAGTGCAATATCTTCTATATCATGTGCTTTGTTATATTCATAAATTCTATATAAAGATATAATTAAGCTTTGTCTTAATGTACTTCTTTCTTCTGTAAGTGGTGATAAGATTTTTATCTTTTCATTTGTCTTATTTGTAAACATATCACTATCTGAATCACTTACTAATGCATAAGATAATGTTTCATTTAGTCCCAAATTAACCATCTTGTTTCTGATTTCTCTAGCTGTTTTATCATAACTTCCTTTTCTAACTGGTAGAAGCATAACTTTTCCTTCAACATTATCTACACCATATATTCTTCCAACTTCTTCAATTAAATCTTCTTTTATTGAAATATCAATTCTTCTAGTTGGAACAGATACAGTTATTTTTTCATTATCACTAGTTTCAGCTTTAAAGTCTAATTTTCTAAATACATCAAGTATTTCTTTTGCTGAAATATTTGTTCCTAAAATGTCATTTATATTTTTAACAGTAATATCTATTTTCTTTTCTTCTTTATCTGCTTTATCATATACAGCTATTCCTTTGCACGTTGTTCCTTCTGCATATTTTTCAAGCATATGACAAGCTCTTTCCATAGCCATGTATGTTCTATTTGGATCTAATCCTTTTTCAAATCTATTACTTGCTTCACTTCTTAATATTTTATTAGATGTTCTCCTAATTTTGACATTATTAAATACAGCAGCTTCTATTAAAACATTTTTTGTATCCTCTGTTATTTCTGTATCTAATCCACCCATAACTCCAGCTAGGCCTATTGCTCTTTGTCCATCTGATATTACAATATCTTCTTCTGATAAAGTTCTTTCTTTTCCATCAAGAGTTGTTAGTTTCTCACCTTCACTTGCCATTCTTACTTCTAATAAGCCTTTTAATTTATCAGCATCATAAAAATGTAATGGCTGACCTGTTTCTAACATTACGTAGTTACTTATATCAACAACATTATTTATCGGCCTTATTCCTGAAGCCATAAGTTTTTCCTTCATTTCAGGAGTACTTTCCTTTATCACTATGTTTTCTACTTTTCTTGCTAAAAGTAAAGAACAATTTTCTGTTTTTACAGATACATTAAAATCTAAATTTCCTTCTTCTTTATGTGATAAATCAATTGGTTTTACTTTTTTATCATAAATTGCTCCTACCTCATAAGCCATTCCTAAAATGCTTAATAAATCTCCACGGTTTGCAGTCAAGTCAAAATCAATTACTCCATCATCCCAGCCCATGTATTTAATAGCATCTTCTCCTACTTCTGCATCTTGTGGTAGCTCATGTATTCCTGCCTTATCCTCTTCTTTTAAGAATTTACTATCTATTCCAAGTTCTGCTATTGAACAAAGCATTCCATTTGACTCTTGTCCTCTTATATTTGATTTCTTTATTTCTCCTCCTGGTAGTACAGTTCCATCCTGTGCTACTATTACTTTTAAGCCTTCTCTAACATTTGGAGCACCACATACAATTTGAAGAACTTTATCTCCAACATTTACTTTACATACATGTAGGTGGTCAGAGTCAGGATGAGGCACACAGCTTATTACCTCTCCTATAACTAGTTTTCCTGTATTAACTAAATGTCCACATGAATCATATTCATTTCCTAAAGAAGTCATTTTTTCTGCTAATTCATGAACATCTACATCACCTAAATCTAAATAATCTTTTAAAAAATTTGTACTTAATATCATTTCTTTTTAATCCTTTCTTCGCTTCGCTCAGAATCGGCACTTCAATGATTTACTTCGTAAATCCTCGAAGCTGCCATGCTGAGGAATGATTTTATTTAATCTTTCCTATCAAATTGATTTAAGAATCTTACATCATTAGCATATAAAAGTCTAATATCTGTTATTCCATATTTGAACATTGCTAATCTATCTAATCCTGTTCCAAAAGCAAATCCACTATATTTTTCTGGGTCATATCCATTCATTTTTAGAACATTTGGATGTACTATTCCTGCTCCAAGTAATTCTATCCATCCTGTTTGCTTACATAGATTGCATCCTTTTCCACCACATTTAAAGCAACTTACATCAACTTCATAAGATGGCTCTGTGAATGGGAAATAACTTGGTCTAAATCTTAATCTTGTATTTTCTCCAAGCATATGTTTCATAAATATTTCTAATGTACCTTTTAAATCTGCAAAAGATATTTTTTCATCTACAACTAATCCTTCAACTTGATTAAATTGATGTGAATGTGTTGCATCATCTTCTCTTCTATAAGTTTTTCCTGGTACTATAATTCTTATAGGACTTTTTTCTTTATTTGCCATCATAGCTCTTGCTTGAACTGCAGATGTTTGAGTTCTTAATAAATATTCAGTAGTAATATAAAAACTATCTTGCATATCTCTTGCTGGATGTCCCTTTGGTAGATTTAATCTCTCAAAACAATATTCATCAGTTTCAAGTTCTGGTCCTGCTACGACATCGTATCCCATGGAAACAAATAAATCTTCAATTTCTTCAATTACTCTATTTAGTGGATGCTTACTTCCTCTTCTTTGTTTACTTGCAGGAAGCGTAACATCTATTCTCTCTGATTCTAGTTTTTTTGCTAACTCTTCATTTTTTAGTAACTCTTCTTTTCTTTTAATATTTTCCTCTATTTCTGTCTTAGCACTATTTACTAGACTTCCCATTTTAGGTCTTTCTTCTGGAGATAACTCTCCCATCATTTTTAATAATGCTGTTAATTCACCTTTTTTTCCTAAGTACTTTACTCTAATGTCTTCTAAGCTTTTTACATCTTTTGCATCTTCAATTTCTTTTAAGGCTACTTCCTTAATTTTACTTACCTTTTCTTCCATTTTACAAGCTTATGTTAGTTTTAAAATCTAACATATCCTCCCTTCACTTATTTTTCTATTCAAAATCTAGGTATATAAATAAAATTTTGAAATTTTTGATTTTGTTTTAACATTGCTTTAATTTCACTAAAAAACAGTTATCCCCTTAATAGGGAGATAACTGTTTATAATCTCTGTACCACCTAAATTCACTAATTAAACATTTTAACTAGCCTCTATAGCTATAACGTTGCAACCGTTCTTTCCTACTTATATTTCAAAAAGACTCCAACAAAGTGAAATTCAGTTAAATGTCATATAGTGTTTTCCAGCTACCACACTTCTCTATAATATGTTTTTACATTTACTTACTTTGCTTTGTTTTTAGATTTTTTATTATATTATTTATGATATCATAAATTTTATAAAAATACAAGAGAATTTTTGCTTTTTGTTTGCATTTGCAACATTATAATTTTTTATATAGAAAAGTTATATTTTCAATTTTTTACATTTTTTATGTACAATTTAGTATGATTTGTCATTATTACTATATGAATTTTTAGTTCTTTATTTAACCTTTCTGGATGGAGCAATGTACCCTCCATCCAGATTATTTTTTACTCTATCCTTTCATCTTTCACTCTATTTCGAAATATCCCATGAACCATCAGTTTTCTTTGTAAATGTAATCTCTTCAACCAGTGTTACCACAGGTACAACTTCAAAACCACTAGCACTACTACCACCGGTATCCCCCGGTAAGAGCTACTCTATAAAATGTGTCTCTTAGTATATAACGTATGCCGAAGCTTGGATATGAGCCACCATCGATACTTCGTGTTGCTAGCCAAAATGACTCATTTGTCTGAAATACTAATTTATAAAAGTTTTTATCATCGTAATAATCAGCAACTTGTTTAACTTGATAAAAAGTACCTTTAATAGTCACACTGTCTGCTTTTTTTCCTGAATGAGAATAAGAAGTTCTATCACTTTCAAGTAACGGTATGGTTAATCCTTGGTTTGTCCCATCATGACTTTCATTTATCCCATCAGTTCTTACATTATCTTTATTAATTCCAACTCCATTTTGATATTCTGCCAAATATGGGTACCATGTATTCTTTCCCGTCCATGTATTTGTTTGGCCATATCCACTATATGCATCTCTTGCTGCTATACCGGAACTATTCATATTTGGTTCTATATCGTCTAAATCTATACTTCTTGATGTTACTTCTAAAGTTGTATTACTGTATAATGTGCTACATATTTCATTCATTAAGTATACCCCATTATTATATCCTGTCGCTCCTTTTAAATATATTGATTGGTGTGACCTTTCCGGTATTCCCATTATGTCTATTGAGTTATCACTAATGCTTAATACCTTCCAAGTGTATTGTTGTTGTGATACCTTCTGATCCGAGGTATATCCACTTTTAGTCATTGGTAAATCATAAGTATTTTTTGCTGTATTTGGTGTATAATTAACTATATCGCCAACCTTAATATCCTTAGGTAGACCTGCTTTTTCTATTGTTACACTTGTTGTTTGTGTACTTTCTCTTGGATTTCCTGCATTATCTTGTACTTTTACTTTTAGTGTATATGTTCCCGGTTGTAATGATATTGTTTTTGATCTTTCATTTTGTCCGTTTGATGGTGTATATGTTGCTCCTCCATCTGTACTAAAGTAGTATTTTCCTATACCTGATTCTGCATATTGTGTTGTTTTACCTTGGTCTGTTGCTGTTATTGTTATTGTTACTCCTGAGGTATCGTGAGTTTCTGTGAATGTCGGTGGATTTGGTGCTAGTTTATCTATCTTACTTACTGTTGATGATGCATTTGAACTTACGTTTCCTGTTTGGGCTTTTTCTACTAATCTTGCATACATTGTTCCATTTGCACTTAATTTTGGTTTTGCATTTGCATTATAATCTGTCCATCCACTAGTTCCTGTTGTTGAATATTGCAACTTATATGTGCTTGTATTTGCCGTTGTTGTTATTGTGAAGCTTACATCTTGATTTGTCCAATTTGTTGTACTTGGTGTTACTGTTATTGTTCCTACTGC
>CANQLO010000046.1 GCA_947624715.1 uncultured Clostridia bacterium | reverse complement strand
AAAAACAAAGCTAGAGAAATCTTTGATTTCGCTTTAGCTTTGTTTGAAGTAAAAAAGAAGAGCTATGTGTTTTAGTAGAATCTAAAATGCATGGCTTTTTTGCGCGCAAAAAATTATATATAAATTTTATAAAAAAGCAAAAAATTAAAATATAGAGTTAGAAATGAAACAAAATCAGTTATTAATTTTTCTATAAAATATAAAAAAAAGCACATGTTTTTGAAATTTATTTTAAATAAGTCTCATAAATGTATTAGATAAGGAGGAAAAGATGAAAGATGAGAAAGGAATAACGTTAATAGCATTAGTAGTAACAATAATAATATTGTTAATTTTAGCTGGGGTAACAATAGCATTTGTTAGTGGAGAAAACGGATTACTAAAACAAGCAAAAACAGCAATAAATAAAACAGAAGAATCACAAAAAAATGAAATAGGTTTATTAGAAGGGTATGATAAGTATATAAAGGATGTATTAGCTGAAGATAAAAATGCAGCCTTTGAAAATAATGGAATAGACAAATCACATGATGGAGCAAAATATGATTCGGTAACAACAGATGATGGTATGTGGACAATATACAAGGATATAGATACCAAAACCACAAAAGTAAATGTATATGTAGAATCAAAATATTACTGTCCATCATTTGAACAATTTGTACTTGAAAAAAGTTTATTAGTTTCATTTTTAGGTAAATATAGTCTACCAATATATAGTTTTTCTGATTTATCAGATTTCTATGCTGATTTGATATTTACAGAATCAAAGATGTCAGCTTTACAAGGTGGAGAAGAAGTAATTAATGAAACAGAATATATGAAACAAAGAAGAGAAAGAATGGGAGTAGGACCATTTTTTTCTGAAATACTAGAACAGCTGGGAATAGATGAATATGATGCTTATGAGGAAGTGGGGAAGGACCTTGTAGAAGAAATTAAAAATGTAGATATAAGTGGTTATAAAGGCGTTCGTATTCCTGAAAATCAAATGATGATACCAGAGATAAAAATTCCTGCTGGGAACTGGGGAATTACTTATGAAAATTTATTATCTTTATATAATAAGTTATATGGAGAAAAAGCTAAATTAGTAATACCAGAGGAAGAAAAAAGTAAAAAATATAAAATTGAATTACCAGACGGTAAAGTAGAAGAAATAACTGGTGAAAATTTATACAAAGCAAAATTTAGATATGTGACAACTGAAAATGGAGATATACAAATAAAAATAACTAAAGATGAAAATATTGAAGAAGAAATAGTATATAAAGGAGTAACAAACATTGGAGAATGTTTAATTAATGACGGAAATTATACATATACTTATAATTGTTTACCATTTTTAGATGACGGTGGACTTGGTATAATAGAGAGTTATTTATTAGATGAAGCAATCAAACAAGGAGCAGATTTGAGCCAAGAATTTGATATTTCTAGTATAGATTTTTCAAATTTGGATGATAAATTCATAATATATAGATTCAACTTGGGTGGATGGAATGCGGCTCTCAAAGATGCGAACTTAAATTTAATAGAATTTCATAATGAAATAACAATCAATGAACCATGTAAAACATCTATTAATGGTGAACCTGTAACATCTATGATTGCGACTTATTATGGAAGTACTATAAATTTTGAACCAATAACTATACCAAATACAGTAAAATATATGTTTGATACATTTAGATCGAGTAATATGCCGGAAAATTTAACTGAAATAATTTTGCCAAAATCGGTTGAATATGCTAGCTACGTTGATGCCTATTTTTATACTCATGAAATTGTTTTCAAAATACCTAGAAGTATAAAATCTTTTGAAGGCTCAACTATTGAATATATAGAAGAATATATAAAAACATATTATGATGATGTAGAAATATATGATTAATAAATAGATACAAAAAATTAAAGGGAGAAGAATAGTGTTTATAACAGATGTAGTAAATTTTATAAATAAATTCTTTGGATTTTATAAAGTAGAAAATGATGAAATGCATGAATACAATGATAACTTAGGCTATGGAACATTTCAAGATGGAAGACATATATTTTGGATTGCAACAATAATAATTATAGCAATTATTTTATACCAATTTTGTAAAAAAGATAAAGTAAAAGGAAAGAAACTTGTTAAAGCAATAGTAACAGTGGTATTAACAATAAGAATAGTATTACAGATTATAAAAACTATAGTAGGAAACTCATTACCACATGGAAGAGATTTAATTCCTGGACAGATGTGTACCATATTAATATATTTGTTGCCTTTAACAATATTGTGTAATTGGAAAAAAATAAGAACGCCAGTATGTGTTTTATCAATGATGGGTGGAATAATGACATTTTTGATAAATGATTATTTTGACAGTAGGTTTATAAGCTTTTATGCTTTAGAAGGTATATGGGCACATACAATGTTATTTGTAATACCAATAGCCTTGATGGGACTTGGAGAATTTAAGTTAGAGGCAAAAAATATATGGCAGGTAATTGTAACAATGTTAATAATGCTATGTTGGGCAACATTTTTGAATAAAGTAGTATTTGTAAAGTATAAAGCAAATTATTTCTATTTAGAAAATAATATGTTACCAGGAAACTTAGGAGGAAAATATTTTTTCTTCATATATATAATTATATTTTTTGTATTATTGTTTTTAATATTTATGATACCAGTATTATATAAAAATATAGCAAAGGTATTAATAAAAGAAAATAAAAATTTAAAAAAGAAGTTAATGATAATAACGATAATAAACATATTAATAATATCATTGTTAGTAACAATATGTGCAATAAGTAGAAGAAAACCAAAAATAAGTGAAGAAGAAGAAAAAGTTAATTTAGCAGTTTTGCTAAGTAGTATAGAAAACAAATCAACTGAATTTGCACAAGAGCAGATACAAAGAAGGTTAGACAGTATAGTAGGAGAAGATAAAGTAGAGGTAAGCAAGGGATTAATTGAATTAAAAGTAAAATTCAAGAAAACAGGAAATGTATATAGAACAGTTAATTCACAAGCAAATATAAAAATGGTAGTCATAAAACAAAAAGTAAATAAGATTCTTAAATATGTACTAGGAGTGATATTGATAATAAATTTAATTATAATGGTAATTTTAATTTTTCTTAACCTAAAAAAAAGATAAAATATGTGTCAGTGTGGACGAAAAAAATGACAGAGGCTGTTGAAAAAGTATGTTTTTTTGAAAAATCGCACCCGCAAACCTGTATGGTTGACGTGCTAAAATTAACATAATCCGACTTTTTCAACAGCCTCAAATGACAGTTAGTGTCAAAAACCTCCGTCCCCATTGACAGCATTGACAGCTTTTCTTCCAACAACAACAAACTTTCCATCTGTTGTATGATATGCACAAGTTGAAAGAGTAATAAGCCCATCTCCATATTGTGCTGTTTTGCCGGTATCATAGATTGAAGCTTTTTTTGCATTTGATACAAAGCTATTATATTCTTCTTCATTGTTAGCATTTATAAAATAATAATATCTAAAAACATTTTGCTCATGTTTGTAGTATGTTCTTGAAGGAAAAACTGCAAATATCTCATATTGAGAATCTTCATTATTAGTTGTAAATCTTATATTAGGGTGCTCATAATAATAATTTATATCTCTATAATTTAACAAGTTTTCAAACATTGTACCATTTATCATATTATGACCATAAATTAGTAAATTTGTACTCTGAGGCTCCCACGAATATGATTTATCTAAAAATATAGCACCACCTAAAGAATAGTCTTTTTTGTAATCATGATTCATGTAAAAATCATTATTATCACATTGAAGAACTGGGTAATTTATATTAGTGTTTTCTATTTCAATCCATGCTACTATTTCAGGATTTTCATTTTGAAGTTCTTCAAGCTTTAACATTCTTTCTGTTTTTACAAATCTGGAATCTTCCTCAGTTACATTATTTCCTTCCTCATCTACGTTATTTCCTTTTTCAAAAGTCTCTTGATTAACTGAAATATCATTTAATAATGTGCTTTGTCTTTTTGCACCATAAATATCATAAGCAACTTTAATAATATATAGTAATGAAATAATAATTAATGAGATTAAAATTATAATTAAAACTTTTCGTAATTTTTTATTCATAATTACTAATTTTCCTTCCTTTAAATTTATAAAATTAAAAGTTCTGATAATTACTTTTGAAACTTATTATCTTACTGATATGTACTTCCCTAATATTACTAATGCCTACATTAAATCATAATGTAGGCAATCTAAAATGTTTTAAGAAATTTTTATAAATTATTTTCTTTTTAAAGCTACAATTGCCATAGAAGAAATAGCAATTACAAATATAGCTAATCCTAACTTGTTATCAAAACCGGTTTTAGGGGTGTTGTCCTTTTCAGGTTTTTTACTTAACTTAGCATATACTGTTATTTCTTCTGTGATGTCTTGTGAAAAATCAAAGCTTTCTGTAAATTCTTCATCAGAATAGAAACCATCGATATTGTAATTTGATAATTCTAATGAAGCTAAATTAATTTGATTTCTTAATTCTTCTTCAGTAAGTTTTGAGCCTTGTAAAACATTTACAGTTGTTGTTTTATCCATTAAAACAACTGTTACAGGAATATTAGGAACATATTCGCTACCATCAAATTTTAACCCTGGTTTTTGATTTTCATTACTTATAAATTTAACATTATTATTCGGATCTGTAACAACTACTTTATTTCCACTAACAAAAATTTTATCAGTTGTATTTTCACCATTAACCACATCAAATTCAGTTAAAGTATCATTAACAGCAAGAAATACAACATTTGTTGTTTCAGTTGAAGATAATGTACCATTCATTAATAATACAGGCTTAACACCTTCATCATATACTCCCTGACCTTTTGCTATTTCAATACCATTGTTATTTGGATTACCATTTCTATTTAAAACTAAGTTGTTTACTTCAACTGTACCAGCATTAACTAAAACTCCACCATATCCACAATCAGATATTGTTACACCATCTAATGAAACATAAGCACCATTATATGATTGAACACCATATTTTTCTGCACCAATTAATTTCATATTCATTAAGTGTAATTTAGTACCAGTCTTACCAGCTGTGATTAAAGTACTATTAGCACCAACAGCTTGATATCCTTCTGCTGCTCTAGTTATAGTTAATCCATTACCATTAATAGTTATATCTTTTTCAGATATACTAACAGGTCTTGTTAAAACTATATTAGAAGTTAAAGAAATAGTATCTCCGTTATTTGCTTCCTCAATTGCGTTAAGTAATTCGCTTTCACTTCCAGCAGTACGAGTATCAGCTCTTACAATGTTTGGAATAGAAAAGAAGGCTAGTAATAAAATAATTGAAAACAAAATTGTTCTTATTGTACTTTTCATAGGAAAATCTATCCTTTCTATAAATTTTATAAAATCGCTATAATCAAATTTTTTTTCAATAGCATTTTATATAATTTTATTGTTTCCGACTAAACAAAAATTATACAAAATTATATTTTTTCTGAGTATTTATCTAAAATTTAGACAAAATAAATATTATTAAAATTTTTATAACAATATGTGATGAAATATCGACAAAAACGAAAATGCAATTATACAGCAAAACGCAATTTGCTAGAGTAGTATCAATTCTTAAAATATTCTTAAAAATTTTGGAAAACTCTTTTCAATTAAGAAAATAAATGATATAATGAGAATATTATATACATAAATTGTTTACATGATAAATATTTTAATAAAAAGGAATAGTATCATATGAAGAAAATAATGTTTTATAGACCTATGTTTTATATAGGTGGAACTGAAATCGCAATATTAAGCTTAGTAAGAAATTTAAAAGGGTATGAAATTTATATAGGTTATACTGATGATACATCTGACAAAGAGTTATTAAAAAAGTATGAGAAATATGCACAAGTAGTGAAAATAGACGATAATTATAGAGGAGATATAGACACATTAGTCTTATGTTCTCCATATAAATCTGCACTTGATATAAATGATAAAATAAAAAGAAATAAAACAATGCTATGGTTTCACCACTTTGGAGGAAGAGAGTCATCAATTTTTACAGATGATTTATTTTATGAAGTAGTGGATGAGATTGTTACAGTTAGTGAAACATGCAAAAAAATAATGCTTAAACAAGAATATGCTGATAAAGTAAGGGGAAAGATAAGAGTTATTTATAACATTATTGATGTAGATGATATTATAAATAAATCAAATGAAGAAATAGAAATGGATACAGATCATGAATTAAATTTAGTATCTGTTGGAAGAGTATGTTACGAAAAAGGATTTGAAAGACAATTAAAATTAGCAAAGTTATTAAAAAGCCATAATATAGATTTTAAATGGCATATAGTAGGAGGCAATTATTATAAAGAGGTTGAAGAAGAGATAAAAAATAAATATGCCGAATTAGAGGATAACTTTGTTTTTACAGGATTTGTGGACAATCCTTACAATATAATAAAAAAATGTGATTATTTAGTTTTATTAAGTGACAATGAAACTTGGGGATTAGTTTTAACAGAAGCAAAAATTCTTGGAGTTCCATGTATTGTAACAGATTTTGACGTTGCTTATGAACAAATATTGGATAATGAAACTGGAATTATTTTAAGTAGAGACAATTTAGATTCTTATGAAGAAAAAATTGACTTAATATTAAAGAATAAGAAAATATACAAAGACAACTTAAAAGATTTTAAATGGTCTAATGACAGAACATTAAGAAGATGGTCAAAATTATTATAATAGGAGAAATAAAAATATGTGTAAATTTTCAATTATAATACCTAACTATAACAAAGGTCAATATATTAGAGAATGTTTAGACAGTGTGTTTAATCAAGATATAGAAAAAGATAAATATGAAGTTATAGTAGTAGAAGACGGAAGTAATGACAATAGCTTAGAAATCATAAAGGAATATCCAGTAAGATTATTTCACACAAATAGAAAACGTGCTGGAGGAGCTAGAAATGTAGGAATTGAAAATGCAAAAGGTGAATATATAATATTTCTTGATAGTGATGATTATTTAGCAGAAAAAAATGTGTTATCAAAATTAGACGAGAAAGCAATTAATCAAGATATCATTGCATTACCTTTTATTAAGAATAATTTTGGAACAATAACATTAATAAAAGATGAATTTTCTGATATGAAAGAAAGAATACAAAAGACTAAAATTCTGGGCTGTGTGGCAAGATGCTATAAAAGAGAATTGATTGAAGATATAAGATTTACGGAAATGATAGCATATGAAGATGTATGTTTTTCATTGGAATCTTTATGTAAATGTAAAACATATGATTATCTAGAAGAACCATTTTTCATATATAGAAAAGTAGAAAACAGCAACACAACACAAGAAGTATCTGGAAAAGTAATGACTGATTTAGTACAAGAATTATCTAAGATGTATTATTTATGTTTCAAATATCCAGAATACAAACTAAATATATTAGAAAGAATTAAAGCTGACAGGCTACCATTGAGATTAGAATTGTTAAACGACTTAATTGAAAAAGGAGAAAACAATTTTAGAAAATATTTTTAATGTCAATGTCAAAGGCTGTCAAAGGGGACGGAGGATATTGATATTGTCAATAGGGAGGAGGTTTTTGACATTATTACAAAAATATAACAATTAGGAAAAATACATTAATATTTGCAAAAGCAAATAAAGTAGTAGTAGAAAAAATGAAAAAACAAAAGTAATACAGTATGTTGAAAGTGTCAACAATATTATATTACTTTTGTTTTTTTGTTAATAAAGTATGAACCAATGTGTCGAAAAATGTCACATATTGTCATACAATTTATGTTGACAAATGGTAAAAAATGTCATACAATAGAAATATTAATTTTCATATATTTATTTCATTTTTATTAATTCAATTATAATTTTATTTCAATGTAAAGGAGTGAGAAGAAAAAGAAATATCATTTAAAATAATCACAATAAGTCCTTATGGTAGACTAAAAGTACTATAAATACATATTTAGGAGGAAACATTATATGGAAGAAAAAGAAATAAAATTGAACAAAGGAAAAACTTTATTAAAACCAAAGATAGATATAGTATTTCAAAGTTTATTTAGTAAAAATAATGAAGAAATAACAAAGAATTTTGTAGAGGTATTGCTAGAGGAAAAAATAAAAAGCATAAAAATAAATAATGATAAAGAAATAATAAGGAAAAAGCCAAATGATAAGTTGGGAGTATTAGATTTGCAACTAGAGATAAATGAAGAAGAGAAAGTAGATGTAGAAATACAATTAATCAAAAAAGATAATTTTATAAAAAGGTTAGTATGGTATTTGTCCAAACTATATAGCGACCAAATAAATATAGGAGAAGACTATGGAGAAATAAAAAGAGTAGTGTTAGTAGCAATAATAGACTTTGAATTAGAAGAAACAAAAGAGGTAGAAGAGATGGAGACAATATGGAAATTGATAGAGACGAAAAAGCGTGAAAGAATATTGACAGAGAACTTTGAATTGCGTATAATAAATATGAAAAAAGCGAGATATATGTATAAGAAAGACAAGAAAGATGAAAAAGCACAGTGGATGTTATTTATAGATGATCCAAATTCAGAGGAGGTGAGTCAAATCATGGAAGAAAATAAAGAAATCAAGGAAGCAGTAATAAAGGTACAAGAGATGACGGAAGATGAAGAGATGGAGAGGATAGCTTTTTTAAGGCAAAAAGCAATAATGGATGAAAAAGACTCAATGAGAACAGGTGAAAGAATTGGAGAAGAACGTGGAAAAACTGAAAAAACTAAAGAAATAGTAAAATCAATGCTTGCAGATGGTGTAAATGATGAATTGATAAAAAAATATACAAAAATAACCCAAGAGGAGTTGGAGAAAATAAAAAAAAGCAAATCACATAAATAAAAAAATTATTAAAATTTACAAAAGTATTACAAACTTATAACATTTTTGTATATTCGGAAAAATCCATTGATATTTGTACTTTATAAGTTTATAATTTTTATATATCAAAAACAAAAGAAATGGAAGGAAAAACAAAATGAAAAAGCTTGTAAGCCTTGA
>CANQLO010000045.1 GCA_947624715.1 uncultured Clostridia bacterium | reverse complement strand
AAATAACCTCCTATTATTTTTTCATTCGTTATACGACTAAATCTAGTATCTTACTTTTTTAAATTATTGTCAATACATTTTTTCAAATGTAATTGTTATTTAATAGTTTTGTAATTTTTTTGTAATATTGAATTATCCGCCATTTACATCATTTAATTGCTCTTCTGTAGGTTCTAAAATCAGCTCATCATAAAGCATTAATGATGTTTTTGCATTTTCTGCTACTTCCATATCTTTTATATCAGATGTACTATAATTTGTAACAATTGAATAATCTTCTCCAACTTTCCTTATTTTGACAAGTATTTTTTCTAAATATCCTGCCCTTGTTTTAATTACATAATTTAAATTATTTTCTTGAAATATGGCTGAATTTGGTACTTTATATCCTGAGCTGTCCCACCATATTATGTCAAATGTGATTTTTCTATATAAAAGTAGTTCATCAATTCCTTCTGTAAAACTTATTATTAAGGTTACTTCTACATCATTTTCACGATTTATTTGAACAATTTTTGCATCAATAATTTTCCCACTTGGTAATGTTATTTTTATATTATCTCCTGCTTTTGCTTCATTTGCTTCTGGAGTTCTTGAAGTACATGCAATATATCCTATAAAATTGTTTATAATCTTTCCTGTTTCATTACTTGTAGATACAATTTGTCCAGTTTTTAAATTTAAATTTGCAAAGAAATCCTTATTATAGTTATCAAAATTATTTGGTACTAGTGTTTCTTCTAAACCATCTACTCTATATGAAACTATACCACTTAGAGGTGCAGTAATATATTCTGCTCCTGAATTAAGCTCATTTTCATATCCGCTTCTTTCATCAATTAGTTTCTTTAAATAAGAGCCACTCGGGCTATATTCTCCTGCAATTTTTGCTTTTTTGGTAACGTTGTTATTTATTTCTTTTTTTGTTTCTTGGATTGTTTGAATACTATTAAGTTTATTTATATTACTTAATTTCTTACTAATTTGTGAATCCAGTAATTTTGCATCACTAGAAAGCAAGTCATTATTATTGTTTTCTAATGCTTCTTGTATTTTTATATCTAAAGTCTTTATTTTTTCTTTTAAGTTTTCTTCTCCATTTGAATAATATCTAAAAATCGATTCCCCTTTAGCAACTTTCTTGCCTTCATCTACTATTTGTTCCATTCCATTTTTGTAGTTTTCACCCTTTAAGACTGTTTCTTCTCTAATAATGTAACCTGTATCTGTTTCTTCTTTTGATATTTTTCCCTCTTTTACTATTACTGTATTTGTTGGATTTTTTACTAACTTCACAATTGAAACTATTATATATATAGCTATAATAGTCATAACTATTGAACCTAATAAAATTTTCATTTTATTAAGTTCTTTTCTTTTGTTTTTCTTATTAGTATTATTAGCTTTATTTGCTTCCACTAATATCCTCCATAATCAATCTTACATTTTCTTCTCTAGTATTTTTTATCCCATCTAACCATTTTGCATCTTTATAAGTTCTAAACCATGTTAATTGTCTTTTTGCATATCTTCTACTTTCTTGTTTAATTTTTTCTATCATTTCTTCTTTCGATATATCTTTATCAAGGTATTGTACTACTTCTTTATATCCTAGTCCTTGCATTGCTGTAGGAAATTCTTTATACTTTTTTAAAATATCTTGTACTTCTTCTATAAGTCCATTTTGAATCATTAAATCAACTCTTCTATTTATTCTATCATATAAAATATCTCTATCCATACTAAGTACATAAACTTTATAATTATATTTTAATTCTTTTCTTGACATGATTTCAAGTTCTGTTTTTGTTTTTCCTGTTGAATGATATATTTCTAATACTCGTGATATCCTTTTTCTATCATTTTGACTTATTTTTTTCATAGCTTCTTTGTCGATTTTTAGAGCCATTTCATATAGTTTAGATAATTCTATTTTTTCTAGTTCTTTCCTATATTCTATATCTGTATTTTCTTCTTTATATTCTATATTATAAATTAATGAATTAATATACAATCCCGTTCCACCAACTAGTATTGGAGTCTTTCCTCTTTGTAAAATATCCTCAATTGCATTATTAGCATCTTTTTTGAAATCTGCTACGCTGTATCTTTTATCAGGACTTACAAAATCTATTAAATGATGTTTTGCCATTTTTCTTTCTTCATCAGTAGGTTTTGCAGTTCCAATATCCATTTCTTTATATATTTGCATTGAATCACAAGAAATAATTTCACCATTTAATTTGTTTGCAAGTTTTATTCCTAAAGCTGTTTTTCCTGACGCTGTGGGTCCGCATATTACTATAATTGTTGGCTTGTCCATTTGGTATGATTCCTTTCTGTTTTATATTACTTTTGATAATACCAGTTTGAATTTGTTTTTATATACATACACTCTAAAATTATAAGAACTATATCTATTGTTAGAAAAATAGCTATTCTTTTAATAAGTTGACCTTTGTTTATTTCTACTGATTTCCATTTGTTTATTTGTAGTGCCATTGGGCAAAACATTACAATTATATTTATTGGAAATAGCGTAAACAAAGTCACTGGTTTAACTACTCTTGATATTTCTTCTGCTAAAGTGCCTACTTGTCCTATTGAGTAAATAATATTTACTAATGCTAAGTTTGCTACTAGCATGATAATTGTTATTACTATTTTAAACAAATTATCTAATCCATTTAGCATTTTAAATAAAATAAGAATAGATATTATATTTAAAACTACAATTGATACAGTTATGATATTTAACATATATTTTCCCTTCTTTTCTCTTTTGAAACTTTTATTATTTTCTTGAAAACTTTTTTTCTATATCAGTCTTTGACATTTTTATTACTGTAGGTCTTCCATGTGGACAACTAAATGGATTTGGTAATTTTAATAATTCTTGCATTAAAGCATCAACTTCTTCTTTTGAAAGTGCCATATGTGCTTTTACTGCTGCTTTACATGCAACTGTTGCTAAAAATTTGTCTTCAAGTTCTTGTTTTGCTGTTCTTGCTACAGTATTTATTTCATCTAATGTTTCTAGAAATATCTCCTTTGTATCAAAATCCATAAAGAATTCTGGTACACCTGTTAGTTTTATTGTGTTATCGCCAAATTCTTCTACAATAAATCCAGCTTTTTCAAATAATTCTTTGTTGTCTTTAAATATTCCCATTTCTTTATTATTTAAGTTTATTATATCTGGTAAAAGCATTAATTGAGAATCTTTATTTCTTTCTGTATAATAGTTCTTTTTTACTTTTTCATACATAATTCTTTCATGTGCTGCATGTTGGTCTAAAATATATAAATCATTATTTATACTTAATATAATATATGTATTAAATGCTATTCCTATAAATTTATAAGGCATCTTTGACTCATCACCATTTGATTCAAAGATTGATATTTCGTTATCTTTAATTGGTGTTATTGGATATTTTTCTTCCTCTTCGGCAAGTTTAGCTTGATATTGTTTTTTAGCATCTTCTATATTTCTTCCAAATAACTTTTTATACATCTCTTCAAAAGATATCTCTTCTTCTTTTTGCTCTTCCTCTTTTACCTCAACAGTTTCTTTGTGTTCTTCTTCTTTGACGTCATCATTTGTTTCAATTACTTCTTTTTGTTCTTCCTTGCTATCAACAATTAAGGTCTTGTCTTTTTTGCTATCATCACTTGCTTCAACTGCTTTTTCCTCAACTTCTTTTACGCTTTCTTTTTCTTTAACAGTTTCTTTGTGTTCTTCTTCTTTGACGTCATCTTTTGCTTCAACTGCTTTTTCCTCAACTTCTTTTACGCTTTCTTTTTCTTCGATAGCTTCTTTTTTACTATCATCTTTTTTATCAATAGCTTTAGATTCTGGCTTGTCATTTTCTTTCATCATAAACGTTGTAAAATTGTTTATGCCTTTTTTTATTTCTTCTGGAGTTGTTGCTTTAGCAATTTCTTTAACAAACTTTGTCCTTGTTTCTTCATCTAAGCCCTTTATTGTATCTTTAAAATCACTAAAATTTAAGCTATCATCCTTTTTTTCTTTCTCAAGTTTATTTTCTTCTTTTTTGTCACCTTCTTGTTTTGAGTTTTGGAAAGTTTTATTTAATCCCCAAGCTTCAACTCTATCCTTGTTTTTTACTTCTTTTAAAATATCATTAGGAGTCAAATCACTATAATCTTTTTCTGGATCTGATACTAAATCTCCTTTAAGCAAAGTTTCTTTTATCGCATGATATACTGCCTTAAATACATTGCCTTCTTCTTCAAATCTTACTTCAAGTTTTGTTGGATGAACATTAACATCTACTTTTTTCATATCCATGTCAATATTTAAAATTAGAAATCCATGTTTTCCAACAGTAACTAATCCTTTAAATCCTTGCTCTGCAGCACTAGTTAAAGTCTTGTCTTTTATATATCTATTATTTACAAAAAATAATTGGTTTGTTCTATTAGAGCGAGATATAATTGGCTTTCCAATTACACCTGTTATGTGCATATCTTCATAAGTATAATCTACTGGTAATATATTTTCTACAATTTCTTTTCCATAAATCGCATAAATTGTATCTTCTATTTTTCCGCTACCATTTGTTTGAATAACTGTCTTTCCTGTATTTATCAATTTTATAGCAACTCCTGGATTTGCTAAAGCTATTCTAGTAACAGCATCTTCTATGTATCCAAGTTCTGTAAAATCTTTTCTTAAAAATTTATATCTTACAGGAGTATTATAGAATAAATCTTTTACTGTTATACTTGTTCCTTTTGATGTTCCCTCTTCATGAGAATCTATTATTTTTCCACCTTCTACAACAATTTTGTATCCAATGTTTGAGTCTTTTGTTCTAGAAATAAGTTCAACTTTTGCAATAGCTGCAATACTTGCTAAAGCCTCACCTCTGAACCCCATAGATTTAACAGTCTCTAAGTCTTCTGCTTTTCTTATTTTACTTGTAGCATGTCTTTCAAATGCAATTTCCATATCATCAGGCAATATACCACTTCCGTCATCAATTATCCTAATATAAGAAATTCCACCATTTCTAACATCTACAGTAATATTTTTAGCTCCTGCATCTATAGAATTTTCTACTAACTCTTTTACTGCTGATGCAGGTCTTTCAATAACTTCTCCAGCCGCTATTTGATTTATTGTTAAATCATCTAACAAAACAATTTTTCCCATTATTTGTTTCCTCACTTTCAAAATTCAAATTGATTATATCATTTCAAACTATTTTTGTACAGTATCCGTAACCAAATTATTTTATAGTGAATAATATATATCATACTAAAGATTTAAAAACTTATTGTAGGAGGTATAAAATGAGAGGTTGTTGTAACGGTGATACCTTATGGTTCATTATCCTAATATTGTTACTATGCTGCTGTGGATGTGGCGGTAGAGATAATGATTGTGGCTGTATGCCAACACCACCTTGCTGTGGTAACTAATTATCAATAAATTGATAATTTTCTAAAAATATTTTTTCTTAGAAAGGAGGACTATTTCATGCAAGGATGTGGAAAAGATAACGATTGTTTCTGTATAATAATAATTCTTTTATTATTATGTTGCTGTGGTGGAAACAAAGGTTTTTGCTAAAATATAGATAATAATACATTTTTTTAAGATTAATTCTTATTCATTTGAAATGCCCTTGTAAAGTGGCGTAATAGAGCCTCAAACATTCCTACCAATAGGTATGTCTGAGGCTTTTAATTAATTTATGTGAAATAAATTTTTTATTTTATTAATAAATCTCTTAAATAAAGGTTCTTTATATTTTACCATTGCTACTTCATTTGTTGTAGCTTTTTCTTCTTGTTGTAAATTATTATTTTTAAACAAATTATCAGGATTATATATTTCTCTAATTTCTTCTTGATGCTTCTTTTCATTAGTTTTAAATAATGTTTTTAATTCATTTTTTTCTTCATCTGAATTACACCAATAATTAAGATGAAATAATGCAATCATTGATAAAGTTTCTCTTTTAATATTTTGTTGTGATAAATCATTTTTCAGATCATATTTGGGTTCATAATCTTGCTTTCTTTCTTCTTTTATCATGTTGAATAAACTAATTGGTAATCTTTTTATATAATTTTCTCCTAACAAGTTTAATATACTATAAACTTCTGAATAGATTTCTTTTGTTTGCTCATTCATCTTTATTACCTACCTTCAAAATTATTAGTTTTTTCTTGATTTTGTGTTTGCTGTCTTTCTTCTTTTGTTCTACTAATTGTTTCAAATGCTTTATCTAGGTCTTCTTGATTTATTTTTGCTTCTTTATACTTATTTATCAAATCAACTGTTGAATACGTATATGCATCTACATGTTGACCTTGAATTATATTTTCATTTTCTCTAAAGATTTCGCTAAATCCTAATTTTCCTTCTTCATTTCTAGTTATTGTGTATCTATGACCACTTTTTGTCATAAACTCTTTTAGTGTTTTTGTTTTATTTAGTTCATCTGCTCCTTGAATTTGTCGACCAGTTGTAGTATACATTTCCCTTCCGCTTTTATCTGTAGAATTTAATCCCATTAAATGTTCATATTTTGTGTTTTCTTCATTATCATTTCTAATTATAATGTCAAAATCTTCCTCACCTTTTTCATTTATTGTTGATACAATAAATGTCCTACCATTTAAGTCCCAATTTTCTGGTATTCCACATTGTTTCTTGAAGTCATTTAAAAAACTTATATCTGTTAATTGTGCAACTTCTGTTACTTTTCCATTTTTTAATGAATCCTCAATTCCATTCTTAATAAGCCTATCACCCATTTCCATTTGAGTTAACTTTTCAACTGTATCTCCCTGTTGCACCTTTTCTGTTTCCACATCTAGTTGCATACCATCAATTACAAATGTTGTTTTATCTTCTGTACCAGTTCCTATAATATCAAAATAACCATTTTCGCCTTTTTGATAATATTCCTTAATCGGTTTCATTACATTCTTTTTTAAAGTATCGTCCCATTCTTCTATTTCATAAGTTGCAACAAATATATCTTGATGTAATGCAGATGTATCAAGGCCTATTGTATCCTCGAATTCTTCGATATTCAATCCATTAACTTTTTCTAATTGTAATAGTAGTTTAGGATTATCATATCCACTTGTTTGTTCAGAATTGTATATATCTAGGAATTCTCCCATTCTACCTTGTACTTCAAGCATAGCAAATTGTTTGGCTAATTCAGCTTTATCTCCATTTGCTCCTCTAGCATATTCTTCTCCTAATTTTTCTCCGATATATCCTAAATAATGTGCTGTTGTATCTGATGGTGCTTCTAAACTATATTTAAAAATTTTATTATCAAAATCTTGAACATTATGATATACTCCATATTCATGCCATTCATTTATATTTTGATTTTTGTTTTGTTCCCAATAATATGAACTATTTATACCATCTCTACTGCTTACTTTTCTTTCATATGATTGTGACTGTTGTGGTTGTTCTAAATACTTATTTGATAAATTGTCCAACATTTCCTGAAATTCTTTTTCAGTTGGCACCTTTCCCTTAAATTGTTCTAACTCTTCTAATTTTTGTTTTAATTCATCTGTTGATATTTCTCCACTATTTCTTTGATAGTATAAATTTCTTCTTTTATATTCAAAATTTTGCTTAATTAACTCATTAACTTCATCTTGTCTATACTCTTCGTTATCATTTAATGTTTGTTCCATTTCCGCAATATTTTTGTCAGCCTGTTCTTTAGAAATCTTTCCCATATTTTTTTTCATATGTTCTAATCTTAATTTCATTTCGATAATTGTTGCTTCATTGTCATAATCTTCAATAGAATTTTTTATAGAAATCATTGATCTATATTCTCTTATATTTTTTATTTCATTTGCAAATTCCTGTACCGAAATCTCATTATTCATTCTGCGTTGAGTCAGATTTTCTTCCATTTCTCTAACATATAAATTGGCAATTGCTTGTTCTTTAGCAACTGTATCTCTTTCTATTTCTTCTTGCTTAATTTGCAATTCTAATATTGCAAACTGCCTATCTTGTGCTGTTATGTCTTTATTTAATCTAAGATTTCTTATTTGTTCTGCAAGTCCTAAATAATTTTTATTATTTTGCTCTATTATAAATTGGTATTGATTTTTTTGATTATTATTCTTTTGTGATAAATCCATTTAATCTATCCCTTCTTTTTGTATAAATGTTAATCTTTAACCTTAATTTTGCCCTTTATGAATTAATTATACTATATTATTTATTTTTTTCAAGGGCTTTGGTTACATAATTTGTAAATATGAGGTGTAAAAATATACAAGTGATATTTCTATCACTTGTATTTATCTCTTTTTCAGCATTCAGAGCTACTTTAAATATAAAAGTGGACGGAACCCGAGGTAGACGTTGATGCTGCCGGTCACATAGTCGTCGCCACGAACAGCTGTGTAGGTGCTGCTGTAGCAGTAATTACCACCTCGATAAACGCGAGGGTAGCTGTAGCCTCTGTTAGTGTAAGTAGAATATTCTGTTGTCCATTCTAATACATTTCCTGCCATATCATAGATATTACACTTCACGTCTCCTGTTTCTCCTGTACTTTTTAACGAACTATTTGTTCCTCTATTTGTATTTGCATAATTGTCATTCCCCATTGCTTGTATATATACTATAGCTGTATCCCATGCATAACTATTTACTAAATCACTTGTATATTTTTCTTCTCCTTCATACATTTTTTGTGCTGCGTCTGAGGCATCTGGTTGAGTTATATTATTCCATACTTTTCCTAATTTCGATACCGGTTTACCATCATTTCCTTCTCCTGCTTCATATCTTGCTAGATAATATCCATGATTATCTTGTACACTTTTTACAAATCCTGCTAAATTTTTTGCTCCTTCTCCTCCATTTGGTCTTCCCCCACTACTAGTATCTTCATAAAACCAACTTGAAATAAGAGTTGATGCTGACCTTTCTGAATGATTTGCTCCGTTTTGCTTTAGTTCTGGTATTCCCGGACTACTTGTAGCAAATGTATACCTTCCTAGTGTTATTTCTACTTTGTCTCCACTTTTTAATGTAATTAAATCATCTGAATTTGGTTGTGTTTTTGCATCATTATCTCCATCTATATTACTTACTGGTATCCATACAAATTGATTTCCTTCATCATCTTCTATTATAATTCCATCCTCCACTGTATCATCTGGTGTTCCTGCAAATTTAAACCCTCCTGGAATTACTACCGGATTTCCTAGTTTATCTTCACCTTGTACTGTTGGATGATCTATGTCTTTTACCGTTCTTGGTAATGGTTTTCCATGTGGTCCTGTTGGTTCTTCTATTGTTACACTTGTGTTTTGCGTACTTTCTTTTGTATTTCCTGCTTTATCTTGTACTTTTACTTTTAATTGGTATGTTCCCGGCTGTAATGATATTGTTTTTGACTTTTCGCTTTGTCCAGTTGATGGTGTATATGTTACTCCTCCATCTGTACTAAAGTAATATAGCCCTATGTCTGATTTTGCATAACCTTGTGTATTATCTGCTTCTTGGTCTGTTGCTGTTATTGAGATGGTTACTCCTTTGTCATCATGTTTTTCTGTGAATGTTGGAGTATTTGGTGCTAATTTATCTATCTTACTTACTGTTCCTGTTGTTTCACTTCCATAATTTGTTGTTCCATTTTGTTTTAGTCTTGCATAGATTGTTCCATTCTTTGTCATTTTTGGCTTACTACTTTCACTATAATCTAGCCATGTTGTTGTATTATATAGTGCATATTGGATTGTATATCCTGTTCC
>CANQLO010000044.1 GCA_947624715.1 uncultured Clostridia bacterium | reverse complement strand
GCTTCATAGCTCAGTTGGTAGAGCAGAGGACTGAAAATCCTTGTGTCACTGGTTCAATTCCAGTTGAAGCCACCATATAAAATCAAGACTTACAGATTTTTCTGTTTAAGTCTTTTTTTTTTTATATCTAAAAAAAATCTAAAAAATTTACGTGAAATCTATCGTCGCAGGTAAATAAGCTTCCCAGAGTAAAAAAAAACGAACAAGTCCTGACTATTACGCCAATGTTTTGTCCGTTTTTCGTTCATACACTCTAAATTTTTATCAGTTCAATTTTTTATTAAGTATTTTGAATTAATAAATCTTTTTTTATTTTATTTAATTCTTTGCTACTTACATCTGCATATTTCTGTATCTTGCTATCTTGTTCTTTATTTAATAGCATTTCTTTTATCATTCTTATTTTTTCTTCTGCTCTCGCTTCAGCTCTGTCTTTTTTTCTTTCTCTTATTAATACTTCTTCAATATGCATCATTGTTTTTTTCCTCCCTTCAAAATTTTTTAGAACTTTCTCTAGTTCTTTTTTATCTTTTTTTAAAAATTGTGACAATATTATTATTATATAATTTTCTATTTTTTCTATAGTTGTTATACTTAAATTTTGATTCATTATTTTTGAATACATTTCCATCATTTCTTCTGTACTCTCGGCTTTTTCTATTAAAAGTATTTTGGATAACAGTGTATTTTCTTTTAGTAGTTCTTCCTCTGACATTTTGCTTGCTTCTACTAATTTATATTTTGTGTATTCTTGTTTTGTCCAATATTTTAATGACTTTTTAGTTTTTAAATTATTTTGTTCTTCTTTTCTCCATTTTTCTTTTCCTGTATAAAGTAATATTCCTATTACACTTGGCTCTTTATAACTTTCTTCTCCTACTTTGCCTTTATCTAATGCTAATCTTGTTATTTCTACTTTATAATCAAAAAATCTATATTCCATAAGTGGGTCTTTTTTACTTTGATGTTCTATTATTATATATATTTCTCTTTCTTCTAGTCTATCTTTTTCTCTATGTTTATCTATTTCTGTATTTTCAGATTCTTTATTTTTTACTTCTTTGTTATTCGTTTCTTCTTTTACTATTTTATATACTACATCTGGTATTTTGTTTTGTAATTTATTGTTTACAAAACTATTATTATAATTATATAAATTTTTTTCTGATAATTGTTCTTCTTCTTTTAAGTTTAATGCCTTATTTATAAAATATGATCCTTCTTCTTTATCTAATAAAACATCTCTTATTATTTTATCATGGGGATGGTTTATGTATTCTACCTTTTCATTTTCTTCTTGTAAGTTTTCATCTTTAGTATTGATATGTCGTTTTTTAGTCAATAATTATTACCTCCTATTATAATAGATTTTTTTACTTTTGGCAACATTTTATACAAAAATGTTATCTACTTAGCTTTTGTGCGGAAGTTTAACAGTTGAAAATAAGAAAAATCTATGTAAACATTAAAAATGCTTAATTTTTTTGTCAAATTATCATTTTTATTTTGTGGTATATTGTAGCACGTACTTTACATCTTTATTACATTTTGAAAACTACTATTGACCTTTTATATAATTTGCTATATGTATTATAAATAAGATATTTTGAAGAATTTCTTATGTAAAATATATTACATACCACAATTCAATTTTTTTCAAAAAAGTCTGTATTTTAGTTATATTAACTAAATGCTGACTTATTTTTTTCTTTTGCTGTTAAAGATGGGATTATAATAGATTTTTTTACTTTTGGCAACATTTTATACAAAAATGTTATCTACTTAGCTTTTGTGCTTTTACTTGATACCTTTAAAAATTTTTTTACTTGAAATATTTAGAATAAATAATTATAATCTAGTAAAGTCATATATCTGCAATGATTGACCTTACTAAAAATGATAAAAACTAATTAAATACAAATTTTTTCTAAAATATAATTTTGTAAAGCAAAAATAAAATTAAGTTAAATACAAATAAATTAAAAACTTTTTCTTATGAAAAAATTATACTACAAATTTTTCCAGATTTCAACATAAATCGTATGTCAAAATTCGACAAATTTTGCATGATAGCTATAATAAATAAATGAGTACCTGTTGTGGTACCCATTTTATTATTTTGTAGTCAAAAAACGCTTTCATTGACATTTATTGTCAAAAACCTCCGTCCCCATTGACATAAACTTAATTTTTTAATATTTCAATTGCCTTCTTTATTGATTTATCGTTTTCTACGTCTAACTCTCCTTGGAATACTTCATCATCTTCAACTTCAACATCTGGCTCAATTCCTTTTCCATTTATCTTGTTATGATTTGGTGTAAAATATTCTTGTGTTGTTAATTTTATTCCACTTCCGTCTGATAATTGGTATAATGTTTGTATTATTCCTTTACCATATGTTGTTCTGCCAACTATTTTTACATTATCAGTTAATTCCTTTAATGCTGCTACCAAAATTTCTGATGCACTTGCTGAAAATTCATTTACTAATACTACTGTATCCATTTTTATTTTTTTGTTTTTTATAGATTTAGTAATATATTCTTTTCCTGATTTTTCTTTTTCTATTAAAAGAGTTTCTCCATTATCTGTAAATAAATCTGCTATATCTACTGCTTCTGTAACTATACCTCCACTGTTTGTACGTAAATCTATAATTAGTGATTTAGCTCCTTTTTCTACTAAATTATCGTACTCTTCTTCAAATTGCTCTGCTACTTTATTTCCGTCAAATGTTGATATATATATATATCCTATATTTTTTTCTAACATTTGTGATGTTACTCTTACCATATCAACATAGTTTCTGTCTATTTCAAATTCTAGTATTTCATCTTCATTATTTTCATTTGTTCTTCTAACTTTGATTTTTGCCTTTGTTCCAATTTTACCTTTTATTCTATTTGGAACATTATCAAAATCATCTGCTGTGCATATTGTTCCATCTACTTCAAGAATTACGTCTCCTGCTTTTAATCCTGATTTTTCTGCTGGTGAGTCTTTTATTGTATTATAAACAACAATTTCATTTTCTTCATAATCTGCTGTTATCTCAACACCTATTCCTACAAATGATCCTACTGTATTAGTGTAGAAGTCTTCCATTTCTGCTTTTGAGAAGTATTCTGAATATGGGTCACCTAAACCTGCAACATACCCTTTTACCGCTCCTTCTAATAATTCATTTTCATCAACTTCATTACCTACATATTCTTCGTCAATTTTCTTTCCTATAACATCTAGTTTTGCCATTAGCTTGTCAGATTCAAAAGCCGTTCCTAAGATTGAATTTAATCCTTCATTTCCGGTTCTTCCATATAACCATAAAATTGTAATTGAGCATGTTAACACTGCTGTAATAATAATTGTCATTAAAATTCTTAATTTTTGATTATTTTTCATTTTCGTATCCTTTCTTTTAAAATATTTTAATTACTCCTCATTTGATAAATATTTTTTTGGATTTACTGATACCCCATTTTCTCTTACTTCAAAATGCACATGAGGTCCTGTTGAGTGTCCAGTTGAACCTACTTCCATAATTACATCACCTTGTTTTACTACATCTCCAACATTTTTAAGTAGCTTGCTGCCATGTCCATATAAAGTTACTACTTTTACACCTTCTTGATTTAGTCCGTGGTCTATCATAACCATATTACCATATCCACCAGTATTAAATGCTGAATATATTATGATTCCATCTGCTGCTGCATAAACTGGGTCACTCATATTACCACCTATATCAATTCCGTCATGATTTTTTATAATGCCGTCAATTGGATGAAGTCTATCTCCATATGGTGATGTTATATATGATGATTCATATGTTGGCCAAATCATTACTCCACCTGAATATGATAGTTCATATGTCGAATTCCATATTGCATTTTGAATCAAATTTTCTAGTTCTTCTTGTTGTTTCAAATATGCATCAATTTCTGATTTTAGTTTTTGTTCACTTTCTGTTAAACTTAATTTTTGATTTTCTACGATTGTTTTTGTATTTGTTAAAACTACAGTCTGTTCTTCTGCTTCTGCTTTGATAAGTTTCATATTTGCTTTTTGTTCTTTTAATTCATTTGATGTTTTTACTATTTTTTTCTTCTGTTCTGAGAGTTTTGTAAGTTCTTTTGAATCATATTCAACAATTGTTTTTATTATATAATATCTTGATATAAAATCTATTATGTCGCTTGAATGTAGCAATACATCCAAATATGTTGTTGAACCACTTTTATATAATGTAACTAATCTTTTTTTTAATAAGTCATTTTTTTTATCATATTGAGCTTGAATATCATCTAATTCTTTCTGTGTTTCATTTACTTTATTTTGAACATCCTGGTATTCTGCATTTACCTTGTCTAATTTTTCTTGATATTCTGCAATTCTTTTTTCTAAGTCTTGTATTTGAATAAGTGATGTGGATAATTCTCCTTCTACATATTCCAGTTTTTCCTTTGCTTTGTCCAAATTTTCTTTAACTATATTCTCTTGTTCTTGAAGTGATAACACCCTATTTGAATAGGTAGTTTCATTTGCTTCGTTTGTTACATTATCATCTGCAAAGGAAACATTTATGAAAAGAAAGATGACTAAAAGTATGATTATTATACTCATACATCTGTTTTTTACTTTAGTATCGCACATCAATTCCTCCTTTTCATATTATTTTTATTATAAATAAATTTATTCAGTAAATTAAATTGTTATTCATTTTTTTGTAAGGACACATTGTAAATTATTGGTTGTGTCCTTACTTTAAATAAATATATTATGATATCGAAACATAATTTAATGGGTCTTTTCTATATCCTGAACCGCTTCCCCCTGCTCTTACTTCAAAATGTAAGTGTGGTCCTGTAGTTATTCCTGTATTTCCTGTTACACCAATCTGTTGACCTCTTGCTACTGTTTGTCCTACTTTTACATAAATTTGTGATAAATGTCCATAAGCTGTATATAGTTGTCCTCTTGCGCTGTGCCATATCATTATGAAGTTACCATATCCTGATACAACTCCTGCAGTAACTACTGTTCCTGATTCTGCTGCATATAATGGCTGAAATGAAACTCCTATATCTATTGCTCCGTGGTTAGTTGATGCTCCTGCTGTTGGCTGTCTTCTTGGTCCAAAATATGATGTTATATATGCATATCTAGCATACTGACTTGGAAGTGGCCAACCTAGATTTCCTGCTGAATTATCAACCCAACCTCCACCTGAACTTACTCCTTGATTAGCTAGTTGTCTTTGAATTTCTTCTTCGCCTTTTCTAATAGCTGCTTGAAATTCTGATATTTTTCTTTCTTTTGCTTTTTCTTCTTCTGTTAATGATGCTATCTTGCTTTCTTTAGCATCTTGCATTTCTGTTAGTTCAACACTTTTAGCATCTTTCTGAGCTTTAACGCTATCTACTTGCTTTTTCTTTTCTTCTAATTCTGTTTTTGCTTGTTCTATTTCTTTCTTTTCTTCTGTTACCTTATTTATTAGTTTTGTATCAGCATCAGCTATTTGTTCTAATGCATCAAATGAGGCAAGCATGTCCATATAACTTGTTGCTCCTAATAAAACATCTAAATAACTTAGTCCACCATTTTTATATAATGATACTAATCTCTTTTTTAAAAGTTCTTGTTTTTCTTCTAATTCTTTTTGTTTTTGTTCTATTTCTGATTGTTTTTGCTCAATAGAACTATTTAATTCACTTAATTGTCCTTCTAATGCCATAATTTCGTTATTTAAAGTGTTTAATTGCTCATTAATTTTCTCTAATTCGCTTTTCTCATTGGCTTTTTGTTGTGAAATTTCATTTTTTTCTCGTTGAGCTTGATTTGCTTCTTCTTTCCATTTATCTATGTCAGATTGATTTACCGCCAGACTCACATTTGCAAAATATGTACCTATAAACAGTATTATAGTCATAATTGATATAATCTTGCTTTTCATATGTACCTCCATTAAAATTTTACATCTTTAAATCTTAATCTAAACTTTTAAGTATTTTCTCATTGAAATTATACTTCCAATTATTCCTATTCCTGTTCCTAATACTAAATAAACTATTAGTAATCTTAGGAATATATCTTTGAAACTATATAGTGTCATATTTATTATTTGTATTACTGATGATGATAAGATTCCATTTATTGCTGAGTTATATGCTAGTCCTACTATTGCTAATGTAATAAGTGCTGATACAACTCCAATTATAATACCTTCTACTATAAATGGTCCTCTTATGAAACTGTTTGTAGCACCTACATATTTCATAATTGATATTTCTCTTCTTCTTGCATACACTGTAAGTTTTATTGTATATGATATTATAAATATTGAAATTACTACCAAAATTACAAGTAATGCTATTGTTGCCATTTGTATTCCATTTGCTACTGTTGCTAAAGATGATATTGTATCATCTCTTGCTGTAATTTCCTCTACACCATCTATTTTTAAAATCTGTTCCTGAACTTGACTATTTAAATTTAAATCTGTTAATGTAACAAAATATGAGTCTGGAAATGGATTGTCATTTTCATAATCTTCTAGTATCTCTAAATTTCCACCCAATCTTTCTTTTATTGATGCTAAAGCATCTTCTTGTGAGTAAAATGTTACTTGATTTACTCCATCTATTTGTCTAATCTTCGTTTCCATACTTGTTATTTCATCTTCTGTTGCTTCATCTGAAATTATTACTCTCATTCCTTGTTGACTTTCAACCTGTTTCATGATGAAGTTAATATTTTCACCTATAAGATAAAATACACCAAATATAAACATTGTTGCACACATAATGATTATAGAAGCACTTGTCATTTTCTTTTGCTTTCCTACACTTCTGAAACCTTCTCCAATTAAATATCCAAAACTATTATATTTCACCGTCATACCCACCTTTTTCATCACGTATAATATTACCTTGGTCAATACGAATAACTCTTTTATTCATTTTATCAACTATATCCTTTGCATGTGTTGCAACAACTACAGTTGTTCCTCTTAAATTTATATCATTTAGTAACCCCATTATATCCCATGCAGTATTTGGATCTAAGTTTCCTGTTGGCTCATCTGCAATCAACATTGATGGATTATTTACTATGGCTCTTGCTAATGCTACTCTCTGTTGCTCTCCTCCTGATAATTCATTTGGATAAACATTTGCTTTATCTTTAAGCCCCACTTGTGATAATACCATTGGTACTTGTCTTCTAATATGTTTTGGTGTTGCCCTAACAACATGCATAGCAAAAGCAACATTTTCGTAAACAGTTTTATCAGGCAATAATCTAAAGTCTTGAAAAACTATTCCCATACTTCTTCTCAAATATGGTACCCTACTTGGTTTTAAAAATGTTGTATCTTTTCCATTTATAATTATGTTTCCTGAAGTTGGCTCTTCTTCTTTTAATATCAATTTTATTATTGTTGATTTTCCTGAACCTGAGCTTCCTACTAGAAAAGCGAATTCGCCTTTTTCTATTGTAAAATTAGCATTATGTACAGCTTCTAAGCCACTTGTATATGCTTTGCTTACATTTCTAAATTCAATCATTATTGTTCTTCCTTTTTTGTTTTATAATTATCATTCACATCATATCAATAAATAAATATATTTTCAAGTACTATTTTGAAATTTTTAAGGTAATTTGGGGTATTTTTGTAAAATAAAGTAAAAATAAAAAAGCTTAAACTTATTTATTTGTTTAAACTTTCTTAATCCCAATTTTTTATTATTACAATAATTTTAAATATAAGTTACATTTTAAATAATCGTTAGTTTTTTATCTGACTTTGTTAATACTTCTGATGTCATCTTATTTACTAAAATAGTATCTTCTATTCTTATTCCTAGTTTACCTGGAAGATAAATTCCTGGTTCATTAGTGACAACCATGTTTTCCTTTAATGTAAAACATGATTTTGTGCTTATTATAGGAATTTCATGTACCTCAAGTCCTACACCATGTCCTAAAGCATGTATCATGGTTTGATTTCTATTATTAAATTCATTTTCTAAGCTTTTGGCTATTAGCTTTCCTTCTGCATTGTCTTTAATCTTACTGGTTGCTCTTGTTTGACAATCTAATATAAAATTATATAAACTTTTTGTTTCTTCATCTACATTACCAACAAAAATAGTTCTTGTCATATCACTGCAGTATCCTTTATATTTCGCACCAAAATCTATTACTATAACATCTCCATTTTCTATCTTCCTATCTGTTGGTACAGCATGTGGTTTTGACGCATTTTCTCCACTTGCAACTATTGTTTCAAAAGCTTCTCCATCAGCACCTTTTTTTATAAAATATTTTTCAATTTCTAAAGCTATCTCTTTTTCTGTCATTCCAACTTTGATAAAATCTAGTAAATATCTAAAGCAATTATCCGTTATTTCACAAGCTTTTCGTATTTTTGATATTTCATCCTCATCTTTTATCATTCTCATATTTTCGATTATATAATTTGTATCAACTGTTTCTTTTAATCTAAATTTTCTAACATAGTTTTGATATTTTGCATAAGTTACATAATTTTCTTCGATTCCTATTTTTGAACATTCTGAAAAGAAGCCTAAATAATCATTTTCTGAAACACTTATTCCATCATATACAATTATCTCATCACTAATTGTAATGTTATTGTTAACTTCTTCAATATATCTCGCATCTGTTATTAAAACATTTTCTTTATTTGTTAACAAAAACATTCCTTCTGCATTTGTTCCAGTTATGTATTTGATATTAATTGGATTTGTTATAATCAATCCATCAATATCTAATAATTTCATTTTTTCTCTTAGACTTCTAATTTTATAGTTCATAAAAAATCATTTCCTTTTATTTAAACTTTATACATTCCTAATGTAAATATCTTTAGTAATACAAATAACATTATGTTATGTGGTACAAATATAACCAAGAATGCTGCTAATACTATAAATGGTCCAAATGGTATGTATTCATTTGATTTTTTCTTTCTAGTTATCAATAAAATTAAACTTATAATTGCTCCTAATAAAAATGATATTACTGCAATCATAATTGTACTTGTAAGTCCAAAAGTAAGTCCTAATGCTCCCATTAGTTTTACATCTCCGAAGCCCATTGCTTCTTTTCCTGCTATAACTCCTCCTATTAAAGTTATCAATAAAAATATCCCTGCACCGACAACTAAGCCTAGAACTCTATCTAAAAATACATTTAAACTTGATAAACCAGATATGAATGTAAACACTAATGATACTTCAAACATTGTAAGAGTTAATCTATTAGGTATTATTTGCTTTCTATAATCTATTACAAAAACTGATATTAACAATGGTGTTAATATTAAATATTCTATGAGTTTTATCTGCCAACCTATAAAATATAGAAGTAACACATATATTACTGAAGTAAAAAATAATATTTTACAATTTATTTTCATATGTGGTAAATATGTTGTGAAAAATTCTTTGCAAAATACCTTCTCATGATTTTCTAATCTAACATTTGCCCAGTTCATTAATTGTCCTACTGCGAGTCCCAATAATCCTATGAAAAAATAATATAAAATATGAATATCGTTTATGTACATTTTTTCCTCCTAATTTTCTTTTGTTTTTATTTTCATTTTAGTCGTCTTTTGATTTTTATTGTTTTGCTTCAATTATTATTTTTGTTTTTCTAATTCATTTTCTATTTTAGTTTTTCTAAAAATATTTTTTCTATTTTTCTTTTAATAGTTCCTAATTTTGTCTTTTCTCCGGAGATTGGAGTCGTTAGTATTGAGAACATCTTCATTCTATTTGCTCCTATTACATCTGTAAATAGCTGATCTCCAATTTCTGCTATGTTTTCTTCTTTTTCTTGTAATATATCTACTGCTTTTTTTAATCCTCTTTTTAGTGGTTTTGTAGAGAAATATATATATGGTACATCTAACATTTTAGCAACTTTACTAACTTTCTTCTTTTTTATGCTGTTAGATGCAATACATATTTTGATTTTCTCTTTTTTTAGTTCTTCTATCCATTTTTCTATATTTTCTAATGGTCTTTTATCCATATCTATTAGAGTATTATCAACATCTAAAATAACTGCTTTAATATTATTTTCTTTCAAAAATTTTGTAGTTATATCAGTAATTTTCTTAAATTGTGCTTTTGGTTTTAACATACTTTTATTGTATGATATTTAAATAATCATACATCCTCCCTTGTTATTTATGGTTATATTATATTGATAAAAAGAACATATGTCAAGAAATTTATGATTAAAATAAATCATAGATTTTATTTGCAAAATCTATGATTTCCTATTGTAATTGTCATTGGTCTTGACCATATCCAAGCATTTGTTGCCGTATTCGGATTAAAATAATATATTGCTCCATATGTTGGGTCCCAACCATTTATAGCATCTTGTGCTGCTTTTTTTGATGTGGCATCAGGTGCTAAATTTATTTGTCCATCTTGAACACAAGTAAATGCTCCTGATTGATATACAACCCCTGATACTGTGTTAGGGAACTTACTACTTTTTACCCTGTTTAATATTACTGCAGCTACTGCAACCTGTCCTGTGTATGGCTCTCCTCTTGCTTCTGCATGAACAAATCTGCTAATTAAGTTTAGATTACTTGAATTTGATGTGTTTGATGATGAACTTGAACTAGAACTTGATGAGAATATTCCCATTGCTTGTAAAGTTTTTGTTCCAGCTATTCCATCTGCTGTTAATCCATTTTTTCTCTGAAAACTTTTTACAGCAGCTAATGTTCCGCTTCCATATATTCCATCTACTGAACCCTTATAATATCCCCAGTTTTTTAATTTTGTTTGTATTTGTTTTACTTCATCTCCTCTTGAACCATATCTTGATAAAGCATAAGTTTCTTGGTTTCTTAGTAATAAATTATATGTTATAAACAAGATTATGGAAATCAGAAGTAATATGCCAACATTAAATTTATTTTTCATAAAAAATTCCATTCCTTTCTCGCTTCGCTCAAAGGCACACATAGGTATGAAAGCCTTGAGATTAAAGCATTTTTATTATATAATACCTCTAAGGAATATATACTACAAAGCACGGGAAGGTGAGTTGCAGATTTCTGTAACTCACAGATTAAATCAGTATAATAAACAGTGCAAGTGCAGTTGTTTCAAGCACACATAAGTAGTCCCTTGAGGCTGTAAACTAATCATTGACTGATAAGT
>CANQLO010000043.1 GCA_947624715.1 uncultured Clostridia bacterium | reverse complement strand
TATATGTTTCCTAACTAAAATGCAATTTTGCAATCTAAATTTCAAAATTTTTTATAAAATTGTAAAATAGAAGATTAATTTTTTAATTTTATAAGAATTTGCTTTATTTCTTTTAAATCATATTTTTCATTGTATTCTTTGATATAATAAGACTTATTGCTTATCTCATTGACTTTATATTCAAGAATTTTAAGGCTTACTGGATATGTAATTATATATTCTGTTGGCTGGATAAATTGTAGATTAGTATATATCAAATGCTTTACTTTACCGTTTTTAGCTGAATAAGTATAATTTTTAATAAGTTCTAGCAATTCGTTATTCGGTTTTAGTTCTTGTATTTCTTTAAATTCAAGCATAAAAAATGTCCTCCTTTCTTTGATTTAAGAGAACATTTTTAATAATTTTATTAAGTTCGATTCATCTTTTCTAAAACAAAAAAACTTACGAAACCTTTACAGTTCGTAAGCTGTCTTAAATTGGAGCCAATAACGGGAATCAAACCCGTGACCTCAGCCTTACCAAGGCTGCGCTCTATCGACTGAGCTATATTGGCATATTATTATAGAAATGTCTATATTTAAGCATTTTTTTACCTTTTGATCTTTAAAATTCTATTGTTTATATTGTCCATATTATACATATTTTTCATGTAAAAGGTTGTCAAAAAGTTGTCAAGCCCCATTGACATTGACACTAAGTTAAATTTTCAATATTTTTTGCTGTTTTTTTGCGAATTCTTTGGATTGCATTATCTACAGACTTAACAGGAGAGTTTAGACTTTGTGCAATTTGCACATAACTTTTCCCTTCTATGTATTTATTAAGTACTTGTTTTTCAAAAATACTTAATGACTCGTCTATTGTCTTTTCAACATGCTTTAAGTATTCATTTTTAGTAATTGTTTCAAGTGGATCTTCAACTGTATTTATATCTAACACATCTATTAGTGGATTTTCTATATCTCCATCTTCATTTTCATAAGTAGGATTGTTTAGTGAAACATATGAATTAAGAGGAATGTGCTTTTGTCTATTTGATCCTTTTACTGCTGTTATTACTTGTCTTTCAATACACATATTTGCAAAGCTTTTGAAAGAGTTATCTTTTTCTGGATTAAAGCTCTTAACTGCCTTAAATAACCCAATTAGTCCTTCTTGAACAATATCTTCTTTCTCAGCTCCGTTTATATAGTATTTACTTACTTTCATATTGACAGTTTCCTTATAACGCTCTATTAAAGTTTCTAATGCTACTTTATCCTCTTTTTTAGAAAGCTTAATAAGCTCTTCATCTGTCATTTTATCATAGTTTATTCCTTTAGAAAAAAATACTTTGCTGTTTGACATGTATACTATGCTCTCCTTGAACTTGTTTTCAACCTTATTATATTTTTTAAAACTCGGAATGTCAATATTTTATTGCGATTTTGTTGAAAATATATTATAATTTAGTTATTATTGACATCTAGTATCACATTCTAAAAATTTAATTATTTAATACTAACTGTGAATTGATATTCTAGTATTTAAAAATTTTTAATAAGGAGTTTTTTTTAATGGCTTTTGATGGAATAACGTTAAGAAAAATAATAAGTGAATTACAAATTTTAAATGGTGGAAAAGTTAATCAAATATATGTTCCTACAAATACTAATATTATTATTAGTATTTATAATGGTTCAAAATATGCATTAAATATTGATACTTCTGCTAACAATTACAGAATCCATTTAACAACTAAATCTAGTTCTAACCCTTTAGTTGCTCCTAACTTTTGTATGTTACTTAGAAAATATTTAGTTAATAGCAAAATATCAAAAATATATATGAATGGTTTAGAAAGAATTTGTTATATAGATTTTGAATGTTTTAATGAAATTAATGATAAAGTTACAAGAACACTTGCTATTGAACTTATGGGTAAATATAGCAATGTTACTTTGTTAAATGATAAAAAAATAATAATAGATGCGTTAAAGAAATTTGATGGAGATGGAATTTCAAGAAGTATAATACCTAGTAAAGAGTATATTACTCCTGTATATGATAAGGAAGAATTTTTTAATCTTACTCAAAAAGAGTTTGTTAACTTAATAATGTCATCTGATTATAAAACTTTAGATACTGCTATTCCTAATATCATAAATGGCATTAGCAAACAGTTTATTAAATCAGCTTTGGATAGCATAAAATTATCTAACACAGTTTCCGCTTCTAGTTTATCTTCTATATATAATTATATAAAATCCATATTGGATAATAACTGTAAAAATTCTGAAATTAGAGAATTTAAAGATAATTATTCTGTATTTTATTGTGTTAATGAAAATGCTAATATTAATAGTAATTTACTTTTAGATGATTTTTATTATAAAAAGCTTTTGAATGAAGAATACATTTCTTACAGAAATACTTTGCTTAAAATTTTGAGTAGTACTTTAGATAAGATTGTAAAAAAACTTGAAAATATAAATGATAAAATTGAAAATGCTAAAAAACTTGATGAATACAAGATATCTGGAGAGCTTTTAATTTCTAACATTTATAAATTTACTAATGATTATAACTTGGTATCTAAAGATAAAAATATGATTTTAATTACTGAAAATACAAAGTACGTTGAACTTGAAAATTTTTATGATAACAATAACTTAATAAAAATACAAATAAATCCGTCGATATCCATTTCAAAAAATGCTGAAAAATATTTTAAAAAATATAATAAGGCTAAAAATACATTAGAAGTTACAAATGTTCAAAAAATAGAAACACAAAAAGAACTAAATTACATTGAATCACTTGTTTATTCTTTGGATAATTGCAAAACTATACAAGATATTGATGAAGTATATAATGAAATATCTGAGAATATTTTATTTAGTTCGTTAAATTTAAAAAATAAGAAAACTCAAAAGACAAAAGATAATAATTCTATGATTAATAACTATATGAAATTTAAAGTTGATGACTATGATGTTTTTATTGGTAAAAATAATAGACAAAATGATTATCTAACATTAAAATTGGCTAATCCAAATGATTATTGGTTTCACACAAAAGATATACATGGTAGCCATTTAATACTAAGATGCAATGGAGAAACTCCTAAAATGGAGACAATAACAAAATGTGCAGAGCTTGCTGCATATTATAGCAAAGCAAAATTTTCATCACACGTTCCTGTTGATTATACTTTGGTAAAAAACATTAAAAAGCCACATGGTTCAAGCCCGGGTTATGTAATATATTCTACTAATAAAACAATATATGTTAATCCAAATTCTGGCATGGATTTAAAAAATGGTTAAGTACAATCTTAACCATTTTGTGCTATCTTCTGTTATAATTTACAACCTCGTCATTTTTTATAATTTACAACCTCGTCTAATTTTTCAGGCTTATTTTTGTCAACATTTTTACTTGCTTTCCTCTTGTGGTGGATTTAATATTAAGTCTATATCTTTATCTTTTAATATTTCATCTGTTAAATATATACTAGCATTTGTACTTTGTGTTATAGCAGCCATAGCGATATCTTTATCTCCTCTTAATCTTTTGCTAGCATATTTTATTATAAGCCATTTTTTCTTAACTGCCTCTAAAACAACTTCTTTATCATCTCTTAATTCTTGACTAGCATAATAAAGTGCCTGTCCATCCTCTTTTACTGCTTTTAAAATCAATTCTCTATCTGCCAAAAGTCTTTCAGACGCATACGCTAATACCCAAGAAGCTTTATGATTTATAGCTTCTATCATAAATTCTTTATCATCACTATGTTCTTCTGCTTCTTCTATCTTATATTCTTTTTCTTCTTCCATTAAAATTTTATTCCTTTATAATTTTAATTGCTTCTTCTAATGATACTGTCTGTTGATTTCCATCATTCATATTTTTTAATGATACTACATTATTTTTTATTTCATCTTCTCCAATTATTACAACATATTTTACATTTAAATTATCTGCATATTTAAACTTTTTTCCTAGCTTTTGGTCTTCCATATTTATTTGTACATTTAATCCGTTTTCTCTAATCTTAGTTGCTATATTGGCACACATATCATAATCATCTGTCATTGATACTATCAATACATCTGAAATTGTCTGTCCTTCTGCTGATATTATATTATTATCAACTAATTGGAAGAATAATCTTGATAATCCTATAGAAATACCAACTCCAGGCATTTTTCTATCTGTATAATATTCTGCTAAAGGAACTGTTAAATCAAATCTTAAAGCTAAATCGCTGTCTCCTTTTTCGAACCTATATATTTGTTTTTCCGTTTCTCCTCCGGCTTTTGCTAACAATACCTTAGCATCTTCAATTACTGGTGTATCCAATGGTAAAAATCCAAATTTCTCATATGTGTATTGTATTGTTTTTTTCATTTTATTAAATAATATTTGCTCATTTGGTAATAATTCCATAAATCCAGGTAATGTTTTAGGCTTAACTTTTTCTTTCATGTTATTCCCTCCTACTAAATTTATTTTTTCGTAACATCTCTCTAATCTCATTTCATTTATATTTTATATAAAATTAAGATTTTAATAATGATTTATATTCTATGTCTGTCATAAACGGAAAAATTTGCTTAATTGCTTTTAATGTTATCATAGATTTTTCTGGCATCGGATTTCTACTTTTTTGTTCAATTAATTCTTGCATATAGCAGTTTTCATCAACTTTATATACTACATATCTATTTCTCACATAATCAAATAATATCTTATATCCATTATCTAAATCTTTCGAAAACTTTTCAAATGTATAACCTTCTAGCATATTTTTTCCTTCCTCTTTTTAATTTATTTTATCATATCTTCAAATTCTTGCTCTGATATTACCGGTATTCCTAAAGATTGAGCTTTTGTTAATTTGCTTCCTGCATCTTCTCCTGCTAAAACATAACTTGTTTTTTTAGAAACACTTCCTGATGTTTTTCCTCCTAGATTTTCTATTATTTCACTTGCTTCATCTCTAGTGTATTTCGAAAGTGCACCTGTTAATACAAATGTCATTCCATCAAATCTATTATCTGTTTCTACTTGTTTTAGAGATTTAGTATTAACTCCAGCTTTTTTTAATCTTTTAATTAAATCTATTGTTTGTTCTTCTCTAAAAAATGTATATATGCTATCTGCAATTACCATTCCTATATCGTCAACAAATGCTAAGCTAGTTGCTTCGGCTTTCATAAGTTTGTCTAATGTTTGATATTTTTTTGCTAAACTTTTTGCGGTTTTTCCTCCAACATGTCTTATTCCAAATGCTGAAAGTAAATTTGATAAATCTCTATTTTTACTCTCTTGAATACTATCTATTAAATTTTGTGCAAACTTTTTGCCATTTTTCTTTAATGATGCAATATCTTCTAATTTTAAATCATAAATATCTGCAATATTTTTGATTAAATTTTTATTTAGCAATTGTTCTACAATTTTATATCCTAATCCTTCAATATCCATCCCACTGTCTGATGCAAAGTGAACAATATTTCTTAAAGCTTTTGCTGGACACTCAATTCCAGTACATCTTACTGCTGATTCACCTTCTTCTCTTACAGCTAACGCTCCACAAACAGGACACTCTTTAGGCATTTCAAATGTAGTTTCACTTCCATCTCTTTTTTCTTTCAAGACTTTTACAACTTCTGGAATAACATCACCTTGTTTTTGAATTACAACATGGTCACCAATTTTTAAATCCTTGTCTTTAATGAAATCTTCATTGTGTAAAGTAGTTTTTGAAATTGTTGAACCTGCAACTTTAACAGGTTCTAAAATAGCCATTGGAGTTATGACACCAGTTCTACCAACTTGACAAATTATATCTTTTACTATTGTTTCTTTTTGTTCTGGTGGATACTTGTATGCCACAGCCCATTTTGGTACCTTAAAAGTAGTTCCAAGTTTTTCTCTTAATGTTAGGTCATCTACTTTTATAACTGCTCCATCTATTCCAAATCCTAACTTTTCTCTATTTTCTCCTATTTCTGTGACTGCATTTATTGCTTCATCAATATTTTTACATAGCTTTCTAAATGGTACTACATTAAATCCTAAATTAGCTAGATAATTAAGTTCTTCATAATGTGAATTCCAGTCTTGCTTTTCCACTTTTTGTACATTAAATATATAAATATCAAGAGGTCTTTGTCCTGTGATTTTTGGATCTAATTGTCTAAGTGAACCTGCTGCTGCATTCCTTGCATTTGCAAATTTTGGTTCTCCTAAAACTTCTCTTTCTTCATTTAATTTTTCAAAATCTTCTTTTCCGATGAAAACTTCTCCACGTACAGTAATATTTAGCGGATCTTTTAATTTTTTCGGAATTGATTTTATTCTTTTGACATTTTCCGTAATATCTTCGCCGATATTTCCATCTCCACGTGTTGCACCTTGGACTAATATACCATTTTCATATTTAAGTGCACATGATAATCCATCTATTTTTGTCTCAACACAATATTTAGAGTTTCCTATTTGTCTAATTCTTTTATCAAAATCATACAATTCTTCATAAGAGAAAACATCTTGTAAACTTAAAAGTGGTACCTCATGTGTAACTTTTTCAAAATCTTCTCTTACATGACCACCTACTTTTTGTGTTGGTGAATCTGGAGTAATAAGCTCTGGATTTTCTTTTTCCAAAGCTTTTAATCTATTCATCATCATATCATATTCATAGTCTGTTATGCTAGAATTGTCTTCATCATAATATAATTTTGAATAATATTCTATTTTTTCACGAAGCTCTTTAATTTCTTTTTCGGCTTCTTTATTTGTATTAACTTTTTCTTGTCTATCACTATCAAATTTACTTTTCTTTTGTCCTTTTTTATTATTTTTTATTTCTTTATCATTGTCTGTCTTATTACTTTTTGAAATTAAATCATCAAATCCCAATTGTGAATCTTTAATATCCATTGTGCCTCCATCAAATTATTTTTTTATAAGTCTTTTTACCTCACGTTAAATTCAGCTGTTAATAAGTCTTTTCCAACTTACGTTAAATTAACTTTTTAATAAGTCTTTTCCACCCTTTAAATATTCATATCCAGAAAATATTGTTGCTATAACACATACTATCATAAATATAGTAACTAATAAATTAATCATAAATTGCCATACTGGAAGAGTCTGTGTAAATATTGTTCCAAATGGATTGGTGTCAAGAAAAGCTAATATTATTGCAATCATTTGTGTAACTGTTTTTATTTTGCCCCATTTATTTGCTGCTATTACTTCTCCATTTTCTTGAACTGCAATTAATCTATATCCTGATACTGCAAATTCTCTTGTTATTATAATTATTGGTATCCAAGCTGGTAAATTACCCATTTGTATTAAAATAAGCATTGCTGATATAACTAAGATTTTATCTGCAATTGGGTCTAAAAATTTTCCAAAGTTAGTTATCTGATTATTCTTTCTTGCCAAATATCCATCTACTTTATCTGTTAAAGCTCCTATTATAAATATTATATCGATTATTATTGCAGATAGTGGTATACCAAAGATGTTTCCCGGTATATTTATTAAATATACTATTAACATTATTGGTACTAATAATATTCTTATTATTGTTAGCTTATTTGGTGTATTCATTTTTTCCTCCTCGTATAACAAACACATAGTTCATTACATATTTTTTATTTTTAATTTATATTTTTTTAATCTATATTATACGTTTTTTAGCCTTACAAAATAACTTCGTTTGCCACTATATTTTCATTTATATCTGAATTTTCTTGCTCATTATTTTTTTGATTTTCTTCTTTATCTTTTTCAGCTACTAAGTTTTGCATTTGGTCAATTAATTTTGACAATTCTTGCATATCTTCTCCAAAAAGCTTCCAATCATTATTTTTACTAGAATTTTTTACATTTTCATTTGCCTTAATAATTGATCTTATTAATGAATCTAAATCCTCATTTGTTGTTACATTAATATTTACCGCTGACTTAGAACTTAGATTTTCTAATGCATCTATAAGATTTTGTCCTATTGCTACTTTATTTCCAGAAGCAACAACAACTCTTTTAAGTGTTGGCTTTTGACTAGTTTCATTTATATATTGTTGATAATATGTTTCAACATATAAGATTGTATTTTCAATAGGAACTGCAAGTAATCTTTTACTTATCTTCGTTCCACTAACATTTAAGCTTGCAAGCTCTGATGCTATTGTCTCATCTTGATTAATTTGTGTTTCTAACTGCATTGGAGCAAGTACATTACTATCTGCCCCAAATTCATATAATTTAAGTTTGTTTACTCCATTTTCAGATGTTCCTATCATATATGATATAATATTTTGTCTTCCATATGATGAAAATGGTATCACTAGCCCTAATTTATGGTTAGATTCTTCATCTTTTACCATTGTATAGTAAGAAGATAACTTAGCATTGTTTTGAGTTTTTGTAACTTCCCATACATCAGTTGCCCTATATAAACTTTCAGTTTGTTCATTATGATATTTTTCAATTATCTTTGTTTGAATATTATATAAATATTGTGGATAAATAAAATGCTTGCTTATATCATCTGGTATTTCTTCACTATTTTCAAATATATTAGGGTAGATTTTATTGTAAGCCATAATAATTGGGTCAGTTCTGTCTGTTATATAAAACTTCATTGATCCATCATATGCATTTATTAAAACCTTTGCTGAGTTTCTTATATAATTTATTTGTCTATCGTTTGATATATCTATTTTTTGTGCAAATGGATATTCACTAGAAGTTGTGTAAGCATCTAATACCCATATTTGGTTTCCTTCATCATCTATTACCATATAAGGATTTTCATCATACATTAAATATGGCATTATTGTTTTAGCTCTGTCAAGTATGTTTCTATTTGTTATAATTTTGCTATCACCTGTAATTGTTCCAGAGAAAGCTAATTGCATATCTCCTTCTTTTATTCCTAAAATAATTCTATCAAATATATTTAAGCTTAAACCTGCATTTCCTGTATAAGTATATTCAATATCATCTGCAGTTTCTGTTGGATAGTCAAGTTCTGTTTTTTTACTATTGATAACTATTGCACTATTAGTTTCTGTTCCAAAATAAATTCTTGGTTCTTTAATATAAATCGAATTTCCGCTTTCTTCTATATCTTTTTGCAAATGTACTATATTTCCATATTCATCTGTTTCACCAGCTGATGTAACAACTACACCATATCCATGAGTATATTGATAAGTCATATTCGAATATGTTGTATTTTGGTTAGATATTTCTCTAGGTGTTAGATATACTAATTTATCTACTCCATTTATAGTATAAGATGCTATTTGAGCGTTTCTATATGTATAATACCCTTTCATTGATTGTGCTGATGATAAATCTTGTAAAACATTTTCTTTAGATACTATGTTAATATTTTCTAGTAAGTCTTGATTTAAATACATTTCTTCTTTAGTTATTGTTCCACTATATTCTAATTCTTCTTTAGAAATATTTTCTGAGGTTATACCATATGCTTGTCTTGTTTTATCTATATTGGCTTTTAAAAACTCTTGATTTTTTTCTAATGAATTTGAGCCAATAAATATAAGTTGATATAAAGCTAAAACAACTGCAAGCGCTATTAAATATATTGGAACAACTGCTAAGTGTCCTAAAACTCTTCTTAGACTTTTTTCTTTTAGTCCTTTATATGCTTTTAATATTGAAACAACTGCTAAAATCGATAAAATTATATATCCTATCATTTTAACTGTTGTATCTGCCTGTCCTGCTCCATTTAATGAATACTCTGTTCCATCATTTAATTCAATATCTATAAATTTTTCATTACCAATATTAAGTACCATAAAAGCAATTATAATAAATCCTATCAAAACTGCTATCATTTTTACTCTTGGTCCTACTTTTCCAATTAAATCACATTTTTTTAGCGATTCTCTTGATACTCCATCAAAACTCATGTTAAGTATAATTATTGCATAAACAACTGCGTATGCAAGTGTGGCAACTACTAACACAAATAAATATACTAATATAAATTGAATAAGTGGTTTTATAAATACAAAAAAGCTTATGTCCCATCCAAATACTGAATCTGTTATTCCAAATTGTGAACCACTAAAGCATAGTAGTATTTTGTTTAATAACATTTTAGAACTTAGCGCACTTCCAATTAAAGCTATTACGAAACATACTGATTTGTTTGGAAATTTAGGCATTTCTTTCTTTTCATCATCAAAGAAAACTTTTAAGCCTTTTTTTATAGTCCTGTTTGTAAAATAGAAAGAAAAATATAATAAAACAAAGTTTATTATAAATGTAACTGTCATGTATATTGTATCTGTTTTAAATACAGATAAATATCTTTCTCCTATTCCTTTTATTTCTAAGAAATTTCCTCTTGCAAAAACATATCCTATAATTATTGCTAATAGGCTAATTATCAAAACAACCTTTTTTCTCAATCTTTTTGATTTTTTTGTTTTTTCTTGTTCTGAAATTTCAACTTTTTCCTCTGCTATTTTAGTTTGCTTAGAATTCTCTTTTTCCATCTAAATTTTAGTTCCTTTCTTTGCTTGGTTCTGTTTTAATTCATCAAAAAACTCATATTCTAATACTTTATAAGGAGCTCTTCTCCCTTCATAATTTTAAGTATTTAAAGTATATCATACTTTTAATTAAAAGTGTATAGTTTTTAAAAATAAAATTTAGAGGTTCTTTATTAAAGCCATTATCCTGTAACTAGAGGTTTAAAGATATATAACAATCCATGGGTAGAACCCGTGGTTTACCCTTGAAGTTAATAAATCCTCAAGTAATTTCCTATAATAGGTTATTACTTGAGGTTAATATTAATTTTTTATATTTATGTTTTTTTTTACATTAAATTATACAATTTTTTACTTTTATTAGGTACAATTTAGTATCATTTTTACTATAATTATTGTAGCTATTTATTTAATAGTTTTTGTATAGATAACTGATGTCTCCATACGTTTTTTAGTTCTACGCTTTTATTTTGAAACATTCCATGAACCATCAGTTTGCTTTTCAAATTGCAGATCTAATTTCAAAGTTACCACTGGAGCGAGATTGCCACGTATTCCACCTACGTATGTTGCGTTGCGATTTTCAGAAATAGCATGACAAGGACTGACTTTCAATTTTTGAATCCAACTATCATAGCATGCCAACCCATACTTAACGTATGGAACATTATATAATGATAGCATGTCATCAGTATAATAAGCCAATTCAACCATTCGCGTAGCAATAAAGTACGAATTTATTTCTGAATTACCAAGTAGAATATTGTAGACTTTGTTGTTAATGAACCAATCTTCGGATGGTTGTTCATCGGCTATTCTATATTCCTTTCCTTCTACATATTCCACTTCTATTAGGTCTGTGTCAGATGTCTCGTCACTTATAGGTATTTGAAGAGTACTCAAACTCGTACCCGGATCACTTTGACTAATTTTTTCCGTAACCGTCGGGTATTCAACTCCAGGCTTTTCATCATAGTACGTCACACACTCGTCGGTATAAAAACTTAATGCTGGTAACGATATATCTCGTTTGCTAGTAACCCCATATTTACTACGCGATAGTATTTTACTTTTGCCTAGATCGTTAAGACTCATCATTATATCTTCGAAATCAATACTACGAGCGGTCGTTCCTAAATAATTGCTACTATATAAAGATTTACACATATCATCCAACAAATAAACTCCATTATTATATCCTCTAGCATGCTCTAATTCAAAACTCTCCTTCAAATTTTTTTCAGGAATACCAATGATATCAATAGAATTTACGTTTCTACTTAGAACTTGCCATGTATATTTCTGCCTGTTTACTGTTTGTTGGTTTTGATTTATACCCAATTCTGGTGATAAATTATAACTACTTATTGATGTGTCTGGAGAATAATTTACAATATCTCCTACTTTAGGATGAGAATTGTCCTCCACCGTTACACTTATAGTTTGTGTACTTTCTTTTGGATTTCCTGCATTATCTTGTACTTTTACTTTTAATTGGTATGTTCCCGGCTGTAATGATATTGTTCTTGATTTTTCACTTTGTCCTGTTGATGGTGTATATGTTGCTCCTCCATCTGTACTAAAGTAGTATAGTCCTATACCTGATTCTGCATACTGTGTCGTTTTACCTTGGTCTGTTGCTGTTATTGTTATGGTTACTCCTGATGCATCATGTGTTTCTATAAATGTTGGCGTATTTGGTGGTAATTTATCTATCTTACTTACTGTTCCACTTGTTTCTGTTCCTATATTGCTTCCTTGTTTTAATCTTGCATATATCATTCCATTCTTTGTCATCGATGGCTTACTACTATC
>CANQLO010000042.1 GCA_947624715.1 uncultured Clostridia bacterium | reverse complement strand
GTGCTTCAAACTCAAGGCTTTCATACCTATGTGTGCCTTACGAGCGAAGCGAGAAAGGAATGGAATTTATTATGAAATTAGAACAAAATGATATACCTTTACTATTTTCTCAAACTAATATTCCTGATGTTTTTTTTACAGAATATTTGTCACAAGCTAGTGGTGATTTTGTTAAGGTATATTTGTATTTATTTTTCTTATCAAAGTATAATAAAGATGTTAAAATAAATGATTTATCTAAAAAGCTTGAACTTCCTTTAAAAACTATACAAGATGCTATTAAATATTGGGAAGATGTTGGGTTACTTATTAGGAAAAATCAAGGTTTTATTGTTTCTAATTTGCAAGAAATTGAACTTAATAAGATTTACAAGCCTAAAATAACAATGTCTGCAGCAGATATAAAAAAGGTTGCTGAAAGTAAGAGTAGAGCAACTGCTATTGATACAATTAATAATGAATTTTTCCAAGGTATAATGTCTCCTTCTTGGTATGGTGATATTGACCTTTGGTTTAAGAAATATGGTTTTGATGAAGAAGTTATGATTGCTTTATTTAGATATTGTTTTAACAAATCTGCTTTACATAGATCTTATATTTCTACAGTTGCAGAAGCTTGGAATAAAAATAAAATCAAAACTTTTGCTGATTTAGATTTATATTATCAAAAACAAGAAAAAGTAAAAACTATTTCAAATGCTATTAAGAAAAAACTTAGATTGTCTAGAAATTTATCTGAATATGAAGAAGCCTATGTTTCTAAGTGGAATATTACTTTTGGGTATGATATGGATATAATCGAGCTAGCCTTAAAAAAGACTACTTCTAAATTTAATCCTAGCTTTGAGTATATAGATAAGATTCTATCAGATTGGCATGAAAAAGGATTAAAATCTGTTGATAAAATTTTAGTATATATAGAGAATCAAAAAAATAAGCCTATACAAAAAACAGATAGTAAAAAGAAAGCTTCAAGCTTTGCACAAAGACCATATACTGATTTAAATAATTTTTATAGTAATGTTTAAGGTGGTGATTTATTGAATACAGACAATTTGAAATCTCTTCTAATTAAATATGACCAAAAGAGAAACTCAGCTATTTTAGCTGCAAAACATAAAAAATATGAACTATATGATAAAATTCCTGAGTTGGAGCAAATAGATAATAATATAAATTCATTATCTATTCAGTCAATTAAAGCTGTATTAACTACTCAGAATAATAAAAAAATCATTGATGATTTAAATAAAAAAATATCTGATATGCGTAAAAAAAGAGATTCTATTTTAAAAGCTAATGGATTAACCTTTAAAGATTTAGAACCTAATTTTGAGTGTAAAAAATGCAAAGATACTGGCTATGTTAAAGGAGAAAATGGTAATGAATTGTGTAGTTGTATAAAGCAAAAATTATACAATTTAGAATATAATAATGCTAACATATATGACTTAAAGAATCAAACTTTTAAAAATTTCAAACTAGATTTTTACTCAGATGAAGTAAATCAAGAAAAGTATGGTAAAAAGATTTCTCCAAGGCAAAACATTATATCAATAAAAAAAATGTGTGATAATTTTATAGAAAATTTTGATGACCCTAAAGAAAGTAATTTACTTTTTTGTGGTAGTCCTGGACTTGGTAAAACATTTCTTTCATCATGTATTGCAAATGAACTTATATTAAAAGGCAAAACTGTTTTATATCAAACAGCTCCTATAATGCTTGATTCCATAATCGACTATAAATTTGGAAAAACAGATAACAATATAGTAAATGCAATAAATAATGTTGATTTATTAATTATTGATGATTTAGGAACAGAAACTAAAAATCTTTTAAAAATTACAGAATTATTTAATATAATAAATACAAGATTACTTAATCAAGATAATAAAATTACCAAAACAATAATTTCTACTAATTTATCACTTCAAGATTTATATGATGTTTATGAAGAACGTATAGTTTCTAGAATAATTGGTAATTACAATGCTTGCTATTTCTTTGGTGATGATATTAGAATGAAAAAAAAATTAAGAGTTTAATTTCAATTATATAATAAAAAAATGGAACGAAATGTTTTATCTCGTTCCATTTTTTATCTTGTTTTGATTTAAAATTGTATAAATAAAGATTTGAAAATTTTGATTTTTTATTCTTTTTCCTCTGTTTTATTGTCTACTTTTTCTTCCATTTCTATTTTTTCTTCTTCCTCAGAAACTCTTTCAATACTTACTACTTTTCCCCCATCACTTGTCCTCATTAGAGTAACACCTTGTGTATTTCTACCTAAAACACTTATCTCTTTAGCCTTAATTCTAATTACAGTACCCTTATCTGTTATCATTAAGATATCATCTTCTTCGTCTGCAATTCTAATTCCTACTATATTTCCAGTTTTAGGAGTTACTTTATAAGTAATAACACCTTTTCCACCTCTTGTCTGTACTCTATATTCTTCAAGTTCTGTTCTCTTTCCAAATCCATTTTCAGTAATTGCTAATAATGTCTCTTTATTATTCTCGTTAATTGTTTCCATTCCTATTACTGAATCATCATTATCTAGTCTCATTCCAATTACACCCTGAGCAGATCTTCCAACAGGTCTAACATCTTTTTCACTATATGTAATGCTCATTCCCTTTTGTGTAACCATTACAACATTATTATTTCCATCTGATAATCTAACATCAATTAGCTCGTCATCTTCTTTAAGATTAATTGAAATTAGTCCTGTTTTCTTTCCAGAGTCATATTCTTTAAGAGGAGTTTTCTTAATTAGGCCTTGCTTTGTAGCCATTAATAGATATTGATTATCATTAAATTCTTTTATTGGTATAACTGCTGTGATTTTTTCTCCACCAGCTAATGAAAGTAAGTTTACTATAGCTGTTCCTCTTGTTGTTCTTCCTGCTTCTGGTACCTCAAATCCTCTTAGTTTGTATAATTTTCCTTTATTGCTAAAGAATAATATAATATCATGTGTAGAAGCTGTAAATATTTGTTTTACAAAATCTTCTTCTCTTGTTGTCATTCCAGTAATGCCCTTTCCCCCACGTCTTTGACTCTTATATGTATCTAAAGGCATTCTCTTAATATATCCAAAATGAGTTAAAGCAATAACTGTTTGTTCTTCTGCAATTAAGTCTTCTTCAACAAACTCTTCTTCTGATGCAACTATCTTAGTTTTTCTGTCATCTCCATATTTCTCTTTCATTTCAAGAGCTTCTTCTTTTACAATATCATCTACTAAGTTATCATTTGCAAGAATCTCCCTTAAATGAGCAATTAACTTCATAAGTTCTTGATATTCTTCCTCAATTTTTTCTCTTTGTAATCCTGATAGTGTCTTTAATCTCATATCCAAAATTGATTGAGCTTGTATATCATCTAATCCAAATCTTTGCATTAATTGTTCTTTTGGATCATCATAAGAATTTCTTATAATTTTGATAACTTCATCTATATTATCAATTGCAATTCTTAATCCTTCTAATATATGTGCTCTTGCTAAAGCTTTATCTAGATCAAATTTTGTTCTACGTACTATAACAACTTTTCTATGCTCTATATAATTATCTAGACATTCTCTTAAAGTCAAGATTTTTGGAACACCATTAACTAGTGCAAGCATTATTATTCCAAAAGAGTCTTGCATTTGAGTATATTTAAATAATTTATTTAATACAACTCTTGCATTAACATCTCTTTTTAGCTCAATAACTACTCTTACTTTTTCTTCTCTGTCAGATTCATCTCTAACTTCTGAAATTCCTTCTATTTTTTTATCTCTTGCTAATTGATTTATATCAATTATTAATTTAGCCTTATTAACTTGATATGGAAGTGATGTAACAATTATTTTTTGTCTATTTCCTTGCATTTCTTCTATTTCTGCTTCTGCTCTTAAAGTGATTTTTCCTTTACCAGTTAAATATGCTTCTTTAATACCTTCTCTTCCTAAGATAGTAGCACCAGTAGGAAAATCAGGTCCTTTAACTATTTTTAATAATTCATCATCAGATATTTCTTCTGACTTTTCTTTATACTCTACCATTCTTATGATGGCATCTAATATCTCAGTTAAATTATGTGGAGGTATATTTGTTGCCATACCAACAGCTATTCCTGATGAACCATTTACAAGTAATGCTGGAAGTTTAGATGGTAATACTGTTGGTTCTTGTCTAATACCATCAAAGTTAGGCATAAAGTCAACTGTATTTTTTTCAATATCAGTCAACATTGTTTCTGCAATCTTAGCCATTCTTGCTTCTGTGTAACGATAAGCAGCAGCTCCATCACCATCAATAGAACCAAAGTTTCCATGTCCATCAATTAGTGGATATCTAAGTGAAAAATCTTGAGCTAATCTTACCATTGCATCATAAACTGATGAGTCTCCATGTGGATGATATCTACCTAAAACATCACCGACAGTTGTAGCAGATTTTCTGTATGGCTTTTCATGTGTTAGTCCATCTTCATACATAGTATATAAAATTCTTCTATGAACAGGTTTTAAACCATCTCTTACATCTGGAAGTGCACGTTGTACAATAACACTCATTGCATAATCAATATATGCAGTCTTCATTTCATCATTAATATCTCTATTAATTATTCTTCCCTCTGTTTTTTCTGTTCCTTCATTTTGATCCATAAGTATACCTCTTTCTTAGCGTTTTTTTACTTCTTCATTATACTAAACTAAAAATAAAAAAGCAAGAAAAATTTGCTTTTTTTATTAATTTTTAGCGTATAATGTTACTATTTAGAAGGTTAACATTTAAGAAATTTATATTTATGATATAAGCTTAGATGCAAGTTCAATTTCTTCATTACTTAAATTAAAATCTCCACCTTTATTTTTTATTAAAATATGTAAATTTTCTAGAGTTCTAGCTTCTTTTATTGTATTTTCCATTGGCATAATATTTTTTAATTGTTCTTTTATTTTTTTATATTCTCTTTCCATTCCATTAAAATCTTGCTGTTTATAATATTCTTTCCAATTAGCTGTATATTTTCCTATTTTTTCTATTGAGTTTATTTGACTATCAAAACTATTTTCTATATTATCATTTATTGTATCAAGTATAACATTTTTTCCACCTTTTATAACAGATGCTATTGAATTTGATATTTTCCCAGATTTACTGGCTGTATTAATTCCTTTATCTAATAAATTAGAAATATTATCAATTAATCCTCCTGACTTTACAACATTTCTTGCTTGCTCAATATTTTCAAAGTTTCCTGTAACCATTCCAACAACACTTTTTCCTAAATCAATTGCAGAAGAAATAGCCTTTTTTATTCCTGATTTAAATCCATTTTGTAAAATTTCATTTTTTACATTTATAACTTGATCTTCTATTAAATCAGGTAACAAAACTCTAATTCCTGCATCAACACCTAAATTTATTACTTTTCCTAAATTAGATTCTAGAAATCCTTTCTGTTCATTTTGTTTCACAAGTTCATTTGAAATATTATTTTCTAATGCTAATTCCAATTTTTTACTTCCTTGTATAATATATTTAGGTTTTTTATTAAGGATATACCTATAAACCTTTTATATTATGATTTTAATATAATATCATGTACTAAGATTTTTTAATCTTTTTATGAACTTTTATTTTTACAATTTTTCTTCCTATATTGTTAATCTCTTTTTGTATTTCCTTTTTATTTGTTTTATTTTTATTTATTGCTAAATCATAATAGTCACTTAATTTTATTTTTCCTATTATTTCGTAATTTTTAAATATTTGTTTAAGTACTTCATCATCTAAAGATTGTTTAGTATATTTATTGAAAATAATTTTTATTATATCTTTAGGAATATCCCATTCTTTTGTATATATTTCTAATAGCTTCTGTGATTTTTTTATTTCTAGCAAATTAGCTCCAGAAATAAATATTAATTCATCAGTTATCTTCACTATTTCCTTTGTATATTCTATTAATCCTTCTGCTGATGTATCTATAATTATGTAATCATATTTACATCTAATTTTATTTATTATATTTCTTAATCTTTGACTACTTATCTGTAAATCAGTATTAAAGATTAAATTCATACTTAGCAGATAATCCATATTACTTTCTATTTTCACTATAAAATCATTTATATCAACATTACCTTGATATAAATTTAATGACCCTTTTACTTTATCATTTCTATCTTTTACACCTAATAAATTTTTTAAACTATTATTAAATACATCAAAATCAATTATAAGAATTTTCTTATCTTTTATGCTATTAGCAAATGTTATAGAAAAAATACTTTTTCCAATACCATTTGGTCCTAGTATACTTATTATTTTTCCATCTTTTGTATTATCTTCGAAAAAATCATTTATAGGTATAGTTTTCATATTAAATACACTATTTTTATTTAATATAATACTTTCTATTTTTTCCGCATCAATTTTTTCTAACTTTCTAAAAACTCTAATTTGATTATTATGATTTTTTGTAATCAGTATTACTTTTATTTTATTATTCTTTAACTTTATTCTTTCTGTTAATTCTTCTAACTTAATATTCCCTGAAAGGTTTTCATTTAAAATTATAAAGTCTATATTGTTATCTTTTTCTAAAAATTCTAGTATGCCTTCTTTGTATAAAATATCTCCACATAAAATATTTATTTCTTTATTTCTTAATTTTTGATTTAGCATTGGGTTACCAATAGCTGTAATTACTCTTTTAATTTTTTACACCTCCAATTATCTTTTTTTCAAAATCAGCTGATTCAATCTTTGTTAAAATGTGTTCTTTCCCAACAAACATTACACATTCTCCCCTTCTTAATGAATTTATTTCAACTTTTTCTTTTTCTGAAATATTTATATTTTTTTCTAAAACTTTTATATTTTCTTCTTCTAAATTAAAAAATACTTTTATCTCTGAATTATTTAATATACTTCTTCCATATGTACCATTTTCTAAACTAAATAAATCTGATACATCTTGAGTAATAGCAACTGCACTACCTCCATATTTTCTAATTGTCTTGAATATCTTATAAATAAAACTTGCAACTTCTTTGTTAGATGTTACACCTATCAACTGCCATATCTCATCTAGATAAATTGATTTATGTTTGCTTCTATCCTTCTTTATCTTGTCCCAAAAAAGTTCTACAAACAAAAATAGTCCGTATTTTATATTTTCTTCTCCTAAATCATAAATATCTGCAATAATTAAATTATTATCTAATTTTACATTTGTTTTATGACTAAAGAAACTAAGTGAACCTTCTACAAATGGCTTTAATTTAATTTTCATATTTCCTTCTAGTTCATTATATAAATCTTTTAATGTTGGCATATCTTCACTTGTTTTAAATTTTCCTTTTTTTAATAAAGAATCATCACTAAAAGTAATACCTTTATTTTTATAAGTTTTTATTATCTTTTCTTCTAAAATTGCTCTATCTTTTTCATCAAGGTTTCCAAAAATAAGATTAAAAAATCCAATTATTTTATTTATTTTTGTTGATAAATAACCTTTCTGTTCATCTTCTAAACTTTCTTTCCTTATATCAAATATATTTATATAGCTTTCAGAACTTGGACCTATCTTTATTATTGAGGCATTTAATTCTTTTGCTAAATTATCATATTCTCTATCTGGATCTATTACGTATTGTTCTAATCCAAATAAGCTATTTCTTAATATCATAAGTTTTGTAAAAAATGACTTTCCAGAACCACTTGTTCCAAAAACACATAAATTGGAATTTTTATATTTTTCCCTATCATATTTATCAATAAAAATTAAAGAATTATTATAAATATTAGTTCCTATAAAAATTCCATTTTCATCAAATATTGATGATGACAAAAAAGGATAAGTAGCTGGAATTGAATTTGTTAATATATTTCTTTTTGTTACTTCCTTTACTTCTTTATCATTTATCATAAAAGGCAAACAAGTTTTATAAGCTTGTTCTTGCCTAAAATATGCTTTTTTAGATTGCATTCCTCTACTTCTTAAAAGACCTTCAATTTTATTTATTTTATTATCTAAATCTTTTTTATCTCTAGAAAATGTTGTTATGTATGTATATATAAAAAGCAACTCCTCATTATTTATTTGTAATTCTCTTCTTATATACTTTGCATCATTATAAGTAAAACTTGCTATTTCATAATCTTGTCTTGCTTTTCCTATTTTCTCTAAATCAACTCCAACATTTCCTATATTATAAGTTAAATCTTTTATTACTTTATAAGTATCTTGTTTTTCAAAATAAATTGAAATATATATATTTTCATCAGTATCTATTATATTTTGAAATATCAAATCGTTTTGTTCTCTAACATAATTTACTATAAGTAAACTTGAATAATAGATACCATCAATTTCAATATATTTAGGATTATTTAAGCTTATATAAGATGGGCTTAAATAATCCTTTAAATTAAATACTCCTCCTACATAATCTTCTATAAATGCATCACCTCTTTTGTTTTTATTTTAAAATTTTTCTGAATTAAATAATGAGAATAATATCTCTATTAATTTATCTTCTTCTGTATATTCAGAAACAAAATTTCCACATCTACCAAATAGATCTTTTAATTTTAAATAGTTACTTTCTAAATTTTGTATAATGACAGCTTCGTTTTCTTCTGATGGGGAATTTTTTATTATAAGAAAAAACTTTTTGTTTGAGGATTTTTTATTTTTTATAAAATCACTTATATATGTAATATATTTTTCATTTATTTCAGGATACAAATTTTTTTGTTTTATAATTTTTATATGGTTCGTCAAATCCTCTTTCTTACTTTGAATGAAAATCTGTAAATTAAAATTACAACTCTTAAATATGTTTTTATAAGAGTTTAGTATTGCCTCTTTTTCTAAGGTTGATTTTAGGACATAGTTTATAGGGGTTATACTCAGCACCTTTATATAGGAGGAATCTTTCATTTTTATAATTCCTTTGTCTAAAATCTTTTCAAAAGGCAACCAGTTTTGAACAGATTTGATTTGTTCAAAATTTGTCATATTTCTCCTTTCTTGATTTTTATTTTACATTATTTTCCATAGTTTGTCAATACTTTTTTTGAAATATTTTGGAAATTTTTGCAAATTTTATATTGACACTGTTTGGAAAAAGTTGTAAATAGCAAAAAAAAGATGTCTTATATTTTTATAAAACATCTTTTTTTCTATTATATATCTAAGTTTTTAACAAACTTAGCATTTTGTTCAATGAATTCTCTTCTAGGTTCTATATCATCACCCATTAGTATTGTAAATATTTCATCTGCTTTCATAGCATCTTCCATTGTTACTCTCACAAATATTCTATTAGCAGGGTCCATTGTTGTTTCCCATAATTGTTCTGGATTCATTTCTCCAAGACCTTTATATCTTTGTATAGATACATTATCTCTTCCTATTTTTTCGAGTTCTGTATCTAATTCTTCATCTGTATAACAATATACATCTTGTATTCCTTTTTTAGAAACTTTAAAAAGTGGTGGTTGTGCTAAGAATACATGTCCTTGTTCTATTAAAGGTCTCATATATCTAAAGAAGAATGTTAATAATAATGTTCTTATATGTGCTCCATCAACATCAGCATCTGCCATTATAACTATTTTTCCATATCTTATTTTATTTATATCAAAATCTGCTCCTATTCCAGCTCCTATTGCTTGGATAACAGGTTTTAATTTATCATTATTATATATTTTATCAGCTCTTGATTTTTCAACATTAAGCATTTTTCCCCATAAAGGTAAAATTGCTTGAGTTCTTCTATCTCTTCCCTGCTTAGCACTTCCTCCAGCAGAATCTCCCTCAACTATATAAACTTCACATTCATCAGCATTTTTACTACTACAATCAGCTAGTTTTCCTGGTAATGTAGTTACTTCTAATGAATTTTTCTTTCTAACTAATTCTCTTGCTTTTCTAGCTGCTTCTCTTGCTCTTGATGCACTAACACATTTTTCTAATATTGCTTTAGCAACAGATGGATTTTCTTCTAAATATGTTGAAAGTCCATCAACAACTATTGATTGAACTAATCCTGAAACATTACTGTTTCCTAATTTTGTCTTAGTTTGTCCTTCAAATTGTGGATCCTTAACTTTTACTGAAACAACTGCTGTCAATCCTTCTCTAATATCTTCACCTTGTAAGTTATCATCTTTTTCTTTTAATATAGAATGTGATCTTGCATAATCATTAAATACTTTTGTTAATGCTCTTTTAAATCCTTCTAAATGCGTTCCACCTTCAACAGTGTTTATATTATTAACAAATGAATATATACTTTCACTATATGATGTTGTATATTGTAGTGATACTTCAACTGGAACTTCTCCATCGCTTTTTTCTAAATATATTGGCTCAGGATTTATTTTTTCTTTATTTTTATTTAAAAATTCCACAAATGAACGTAATCCACCTTCATAACAAAACTCTGCCTTTTTAGGAGTTTCTTCTCTTAAATCTTCTATACTTATTTTTAAACCTTTTGTTAAAAATGCAATTTCTCTAAATCTATCTTCTAATATTTCATAATCATAATTTAATGTTTCAAAAATAGTTCCATCTGCAAAAAATCTAACCTTTGTACCAGTTTTATCTGAATCTCCTATTCTTGTTAGTTTTTGTGTTGTTTTTCCTCTCTCAAATTTCATTTGGTATAGTCCACCATCTCTTTGAATTTCAACTTCAACCCATTCTGAAAGAGCATTAACAACAGATGCACCAACTCCATGAAGACCTCCAGATACCTTGTATCCACTATCTCCACCAAATTTTCCTCCTGCATGTAAAACTGTATAAACTGTTTCTGCAGCAGAAATATGTGTTTTAGGGTGTATATCGATAGGAATACCTCTACCATTATCTTCAACTGATATAATATTTCCAGGTTCTATTTTTATTTCTATAGCTGTACAATAACCTGCTAAAGCTTCATCAACACAGTTATCAACTATTTCATATACTAAGTGATGAAGTCCTCTAATAGAAACACTTCCTATATACATACCAGGTCTTTTTCTAACTGCTTCTAATCCTTCTAGAACTTGTATTTGATTTGCACCGTACTCGTGATTATATTTTTCCATTTTTTCCTCCAAAGTATAAAATACTTTTATAATAGGCTAGATTAGACTTACCTACCCTATTAGTTTATTTTTAAATTTTAATTTTGTCAAGCTTTTCTATCTTAATTTTTTTCAATACTTCCATTAACAACACTATATAAAGTACTATTTTTAATATTTATTTTTTTAGTACAAGTGATAAGTACTTGTATATCATCTATATTTGATAAAAACTTAGTAATTCTATTTTCATCAAGTTCAGACATAAAATCATCTAATAATAAAATTGGATATTCCCCTATTTCATCATATATAACTTTTAATTCTGATAATTTTAAAGATAAAATTGCAGTCCTATTTTGTCCTTGAGAACCATAAATATTTACTTCTTCTCCATCTATAAAAACTTTAAAATCATCTCTATGTATTCCGAGCTGATGTATATCCTTTTATTTTATCAATCTCTCTGTTTCTTTTTAATCTTTTTAAGTAATCTTCTTTATTTTTACAATCAGAATTATATTCTAATTTTATTTCTTCATTAGTAATCTCTTTGTGAATATCTTTTATTTTTTCTTTTATTTTTTCTAAATATTCATTTCTATATTTATAAATATTTTCACCATATTCAGCTAATTTTTCATCCCATATTTCAAGCATATCATTATTATTAGAATTTTGTTTTAAATAATTATTTCTTTGCTCTATTACATCATAATATCTATTTAAATTATAAATATAATGTGGTCTAAGCTGACTTATCATCATATCTAAAAACTTTCTTCTAGCTGCAGGTCCATCTTTTAAAATACTTATGTCATCAGGTGTAAATATTACTAGATTTATATTTCCTAGTAATTCACTTAGTTTTTTTAACTTAATATCATTCGAATATACATATTTTTTATCGCTAATTTTAAATTTAATATTCCCTACCCTATCTTTTTTTTCATAATCAATTTCTATGTTTGAAAAAACTTGTCCTTTTTTTATCATTTCTTTATCTTTGCTAGTTCTAAAAGATCTTCCTAAAGCACATAAAAATACTGCTTCTAAAATATTAGTTTTTCCCTGTGCATTATTTCCATAAAAAATATTTATATTTTTATCTAATTCTATTTCTTGATTTTCATAATTTCTGAAATTCTGTATTTTAATTTTTTTTAAGTACATTTTATCTCCAATATATCCACATTCTGTTTGCAGAATGTGGATAACTTTTTTCTAATTTTTTAATCTAATTGGTAATACCATGTATATATAATCTCCTTCTTCTTCTACACTTCTAATAATACAAGGAGAAATACTTGATCCAAAATCAATAAATACATCTTCATCATCTATATTTCTGAACACATCTAAGAAATATTTTGGATTAAATCCTGCTTCCAAACTTTTACCTTCTGTATTTACATATAATTCTTCTTTAGCATCACCAGTTTGATTTGTACATGATATTGTAATTTTTCCAACATCAACAGTAACTTTTACTGGATACTTCTTTTCTTTTTCTATACTAGATGAAGAAATTAAACTAATTCTTTCAAAACAATTTGCTAATATACTTCTATTAACTCTTACTCTAGTTTCCCATTTATCTGGAATTACACTCGAATAATTCAAAAATTCACCATCTAATAATCTAGTAACTATTTTACAATTTTCTATTTCAAATAAAGCTTGATTTTTTGCTATTCCTATTTTTACAACATCAAAAGAATCTAATAATATTTTATTTATTTCTGTTAAAGTTCTTCCTGGAATAACAGCAGTAAAATCATTTGTCTTTTCTTGTAAAAATTTATTTTTCCAAGCTAATCTAAATCCATCAACTGCTACTACATTTAATTTATTATTTTTTACTTCAAATAAACTTCCTGTAAAAATTGGTCTATTTTCTTCTGTACTTATTGC
>CANQLO010000041.1 GCA_947624715.1 uncultured Clostridia bacterium | reverse complement strand
TCTTCTTTAATATCAAATAAAAAAATTGTTAGCTTACTTGCATAATTAATAGCTTGAACACATTTTCTATTATCAAAGTAAAAAATTTTTAATCCCCATTCAAGTAACCTGTCATTAGTTTGTTCTTCTATTACTTTTTGAGCCATTGTTTTATTAAATTGAGATAACTCTTCAATCATTGTAATATTTCTTCATTTAGTGGTTGATCTCCTACATCTGAATTTACTGGTATTCCTTCTATTTCAACATTATTAAAATATCTTTCAAAAGCTTGTTTTGCTCCTTCTATTTTTCCTAGATTTTTTGTTCCGATTAATACTTTCATTTAAATTTATCTCCTTCATATATTTATAAATTTTGCCACATAATTTGTCCAAATGCTATAATTTAAAGATAAAGTATTATCTGTCTTGTTTTAGTTGTAGCACTGTTACACACTCCACATGTGATGTATAGCAAAAATTATCAACTGGTGTTATTGATACAATATCATATACTTCTTCTAACTTTTGCAAATCTCTCATTAAAGTTGCAGGATTACAACTTATATATATTAGCCTTTGTGATTTCGTTTTACATAAGTTTTCTACAGTTTTATTGTCCAATCCTTTTCTTGGCGGATCTACAAAAATAACATCAGGTTTTATTCCTTTATTTAAGAAATCATTAAAAGCTTTCTCTACATCACCAACAATAAACTCTGCATTATTTATGTTATTTATTTTTGCATTTTCTTTTGCATCCTTTATTGCATCTTCTACTATTTCAATTCCATAAACTTTTTTCACATATTTAGATGCAAAAATTCCTATTGTTCCAATGCCACAGTATAAATCACATACAATATCATCCTTTTTTAATTTTGCTTTTTCTATTGCTAAATTATAAAGTTTTTCTGTTTGAACAGGATTTACTTGATAAAAAGAATTTGGCGAAATTTTGAATTTATAGTCTCCCAAGATATCTTCTATATAACCGTTGCCATAAACTATTATATTTTCATTTGAAAGCACAACATTTGTATTTTTAGTATTTACGTTTACTACTACTGTCTTTATGTTAGGGAATTTTTTAACTAATTTACTTGCATCATATTTCTTACTTCCATTTTGCACTATTACACACATTACTTCTTTAGTTTTAAAGCCTTCTCTTATCATTATATTTCTTAGTAAGCCTTTTCCAGTTTTTTCATTATAAATTGTATCTTTCCAATTATCTAAAATATATTTTGCGATTTCTTGTGATTGAATAGTTTGAATTTTACATTCACTTATTGCTACAATATTATGACTCCTTTGTGCAAATATTCCTACTTCTTTACTTTGGCTAATTGGGTATATTGCTTTGTTTCTATAATGCTCAGGATTTTGCATACCAATAGTATCGTTTACTCTTATTTTAGTTTTAAGCATTTTATTAACTAAGTTTTGTACTTTTTGTTGTTTAATCTTTAATGTTTCGTCATAGTTTATATGTCTTAACGTACAACCTCCACACCTTTTATATGTATTGCAATCAGCTTCTACTCTCTCTTTTGATTGTTTTAGAATTTCAACAATTTTAGCAAAACAATGAGTTGTTAGAACTTTTGTAATATGTATCTTGCATTTTTCTCCTTTTAAAGCTCCAATTACAAAAATGGTATAGCTATCTATTTTTGCTATACCTTCTCCTTCACTTCCATAATCAATTATATCTACTATATATTCTTCATTTTTCTTAACTGGTACTTCCATAAATTTTCCTTTTAATTATTTATAATTTTTCTTTTATGTAAATTTTTCAATTATTACTTATTATCTTTTCCTTCAATTTCATCTATTTTTTCATCTTTTTCTTTTAATCTATTATCACTAATTTGATCCATAAATCCATTTAGGTCAAATTGTCTTAATAAATCTTCCGTGTCAGCCTCTATATCTATTCCCAAATCTTTTAAAAATTTTTGTTTCATAGTTTTCTCTCCTAAAAAATTTTTCTTTATATATAATACCTTATTTACAAGATTTTTTCAAGTAATTTGATAAAAACAGTTGACAAATTAAATCAAAAAGTGTATTATAAGTATTGTCAGTATTTTATGCGGATGTGGCGGAATTGGCAGACGCGCTGGTCTTAGGAACCAGTGTCAACGACGTGGGGGTTCAAGTCCCTTCATCCGCACCAAAATAGGAAATAATTTAAAAACTACTACTAACATATTTATTAGTAGTAGTTTTTTATATTACACCAATTCGTAGAATTCTTATAGTGATTATCTGTTAATAAATGCACAATATCTTAATCGTAGCATATATGTCTTTATGTGGTTATGATTAATTTATGCTATATCTTTATATTTTCTATATCTTATATAGAAAAATATGCATATAATATCTAATGCTATCATCATTATTAGCATTAACATTCTTGTTTTTTCTCCTGTCTTTGGTAATACATTGTCTAATGTAATAGTATTATCTGAATTTTCTTTTGGTAGATTTTCCTTTGCTTCAATTTTAATTTTTCCGTTGTTGCCTAAATATGATTCAACTTCATTACCCTCTTCTGTAGTTTGATATTTTTGTATAAAGTTTTCAGTTGCCGTACCTGTTATATTTTCTTCTTTACTTGATGCTACTTTTTTTACATTAGAGATTCTTTTTTCTCCTATCTTTGTTGCCACTAAAATATTTTCTCCTTTTGATTGCACTTCTTCTCCTTTTACAGTATCATAATATGTTAAATAATTTTCATTATTATCTCCATGTAATTCAGCACCTGTTTGAGCTACAACGTATTTAATTAATTTGCCTTTATATTTATCATTTTCCTCTGGTACAAAGAATTCGTCTATATAATAATATGTTTCATTATCTTTAATTTCATTTAAATCTTCTACTGCATCAGATACTAAAACACTTCCACCTGTTTCATTTAAAATTCCTTCTCCATTAGAATCTCCTCCAGAACTATTTTTATATATTATTGCATTTTTTTGAAATAAATAAAATGCATTTTTCGTCGCTGGTGTAAAATATACCATAGCATTACCTAAAGTAGTTTGAGCTTCTGCATCATATATTTTTTTATCATAATAATTTGAAAAGAAATTAACATATTTTTTTTCGTCTTCTTGTATCATATTATTCGTCATATACTCTTTTGAAATTTTGGATGTATCTACTACATTTTCTCTCAAAATTTCATCACTAATTCCTACCGTATAAGTAATTCTAATTGGTAATGCATAATCTGTATTAATATTTGTTTTATAATCGATAACATTTTCTTGTGCATCTAAATAAATTGAGTCTAATCTAATTGGTATCGCAACTTTTGGAATATTTATATATAAACGTTCACTACTATTAATATATTCACCTTCATCATTATAATTTTTAGTAATTTCATTCCAAATTTTAATATCACTCAATTTAAAGCTTGCATTATCTCCATATGATGAATTAGTTATTGTTAAATCTTCATTGTTTGATGATACTACTTTATAATATTGTTTTATAACTTCTTTGTCACCTAAATTTTCTTGCACAGGTTCTCTATCTGCAATTATATTATATTCTTGCCCAAATAAAATCATTTTCTTAAGTTCTTTTATTTGCATATATTCGCCTATTGGATCAACATATGATAATTTATTTTCCAGTTCAAAGTCAAACCAACTAACTTCGTCTACTATTGTAATTTGTTCTTTAATTACACTTTCAATTACATCATATAATTTATCAAATCCTGTTGATAAGAAATGTCCATCATCAACATAATATATATTTTTTATGACATCATCTACAGTAACTCCATCTTCATTATTAGCAATTTGCTCTTTGTTAGCATTCAAAGTAATTGAAATATAATCACCTATATATGTGTTATCAACATTTATTCCTTCTTTCCAATTTTCAAATAATTGATATGCGCCTACTAAATCTGCATCACCTTTTATTAATTTGTTGTCACTATTACTTAAAAATGTATTAGATGGATTACAAACACTTTCTATAATAGTTCTTGTTGTTTCATCCAGATTTGATAATTCATGCGTATCTGCAGCATATACAGAATAATTAACAACTTCAATATTCTCAGCATTATTTATATTTACATTTCTAGCATTTTTTTGATAATGATTATTTACTTTTGATGTATAGTATGATGCTGTCATTAACGTTTGGAAAATCATCGGTACAGCCATCTTTTCTCCACTTAATTGGTTAACATTATAATATGATGAATCATTTTTTCTTGTATTATAAGCTAAATCTTTAGTAGGATCCACATTATACCAATTACTGTTTTCATCAATTGTAGCTAAATCGCTTGTTTGTCCATCTGTTATATGAATTACACAAGGAATATTAGAATGCATTTGTCCATATTTATCACAAAATGTTGTGTTTTCAGCTGTTGCAAGCTCATTTAATCCAACAGCTAATCCAGCTTGGTGATTAGTTATATGACCTACTTGCCAAGGAGAATTACTTGTTCCATCTCCTTCTCTATGTCCACTTGTTCCTAGTATATTAGCGTTTGAAATTGTACTTTTTTCATTATTATATTCATTATTAGACAATCCACTATTATTAGCATATTTAGTTACAATTTCATTTTTTGTATTACTTTTAGCTGTAGCTGTAAGGTTAAAATGTAAGCCTTGATTTTTTCCATATTCACCCATAGAAGTCACTTGAAGTAATGGAGTTTCATCTAATAATGTATAATTATCCAGTGGTAATAATACAACCGAAGTAGAACCATAAACTGCTATTCCTACTCTTGTTTTTGAATCTAATTCTAATATTTGCTTAATAGATGTATTAATTGCATCAACAGTTTTTTTCATTGGTGTTTTAGAAATGTCTGTCTGTACATTATCATCTACTTTTCCCATACTACCTGATATATCTACAATAAACATCAAATCTATTACATTAGGTGTTTTTATTGTTTTATTTGAACTTAATGCTGAAAAAACAGTTAAAAAATCATCGTCATACTCTATATTAAATTTATCATCTAACTTAACATTACCTACACCATCATTAGCATATACAGATTTATCTGTCCAAACTCGTCCACTATATCGACTACCATCAGCAATATTTGTTATAGCATTTTTATATTCGTCTACGGTACTTTTATCTGATATACGTATAGCCCCAATTTGTTTACTTAGATTTTCTTGAATATTATTATCATTACTTTGTGCAAATGCCACTGTAATAGTATTTACATTAATAGCAATAACTATCATAGCAATAATTAACTTTTTTAGTTTATTACATAATATTGTTGATTTCATTAGACATTACCTTTCTAATATCTTTTATTATATTATAGTAAACGTTAATCTTTTTTTCAATAAAAACTCTTAAAGTTACATAAATGTCATATTGTTGTAATATTATTCTTTTAATTTATCCATTATTGTAATAGCTATAGTTTAACAGTATCAGAATCTTTGATTTCGTATTAACAATTGTATTGGTTACAATAGAAGTGGGAATTCTTATTTTTTAGAGTTCCCACTTTTATAAATAATATAACATATTTTGCAATTACTTAAAATTTTTATTATCTTTCTAGTAATTTTTGCATTGTGTACCAAGCAAGCTCTGCACATTTTACTCTTGCTGGCATATTTGAAATATTTTGAAGAGCTCTCGCCTCTTCTAATCTATCTAATTCTTCCTCAGTTACATCTTCTCTTTTAATCATTTTAATAAATATATTTATTAATTCTATTGCTTCTTCCTTTGTCTTTCCTTTTAATAAGTCACACATTATTGAAGTTGATGCTTGTGATATAGCACAACCGTGTCCTGTAAATGCCAAATCTTCTATAATATCTCCATTCATTATTATTTCAAGTGTAATGTCATCTCCACAACTTGGATTATGCCCATGTTCTTTATCTGTTGGATTTACAAGATTTTTCTTATTAAATGTTTCTGTACTATGTTGCATTATTATATCTGTATATATTGAATCTAAATTTTCCATTGCAAAATCCTTTCTAAAAATATTGACTTTTTGTAGTTAATCTTTTATTTATTGATCCATTTAGCAAACATATCTCTAGTTTTTATTAAAGCATTTATAAGCTTATCAACATCTTCTTTTGTGTTGTATATATAGAAGCTTATTCTACAAGTCGAATCTAACCCCATGTATCTTAAAAGAGGTTGTGCACAATGGTTTCCTGAACGTATGCACACATTTTCACTATCTAAAATACTAGCAACATCATGTGGATGAACTCCATTAACATTAAATGATATAACACTTGCATGTTTGCTTAAATCTTTTGGTCCATATACTGTTATGAAATCTAGTTTACTTAACTGCTCCATAGCATATGACATCAATTCTTTTTCTATTTTTTCAACATTTTCTATTCCAATATTGTTCAAATAATCTATTGCTGATGATAGGCCCACTGCACCACCAACATTTTGCGTTCCCGCTTCAAACTTGGTTGGTATTGGAGCAAATGTAGTTTCTTGTTCATAAACATATTCTATCATATCTCCACCATATAAAAATGGTTTCAATTTTTCTAGTAATTCTTTTTTACCATATAAAACACCAATTCCTAATGGTGATAACATTTTATGTCCTGAAAATACTAAAAAATCCACATCTAAGTCTGTTACATCAACCTTCATGTGTGGAATAGATTGTGAAGCGTCAACTACAACAATAGCTCCTATGCTATGTGCTTTTTTTACTATTTCCTTTACAGGATTTATTGTTCCTAAAACATTTGATACTTGTGTTATACCAACAACTTTAACTCCCGGAACTATTTTCTTATCTATTTCTTCATAAGGAATCTCTCCCTTACTATTTATATACATATATTCTAGTTTAGCACCTGTTTTTTGAGATACAAATTGCCATGGTACTAAATTTGAATGATGTTCCATTATTGATAATACAATTTTATCATTGTTTTTTAAATTTTCAATACCATAACTATATGCTATTAAGTTTAAGCTTTCTGTTGCATTTCTTGTAAATACTATTTCTTCAGGATATGTTGCATTTATAAAATCAGCAACTTTTTTTCTCGCTTCATCATAAACTTCTGTTGCCTTAATGCTTAATCTATATGCTCCTCTATGAGGATTAGCATTTTCTTCTTCATAATATCTGTCAACTGCTCTTATAACCTGAGTAGGCTTTTGAGTGGTTGCACCACTATCTAAATATGTTATTTCTTGATTATTTAATATTGAAAAATCTTTCTTTATCTCAGAACTTGTCATTTAAAATATTCCTTTCTTTGTTTAATTAAAGAAAAATTTGAGTTTATTTCTTAGCTTGACAACCAAATTTTATAAATTATTTTTTGTATGTCAATTATTTTATAAACTATTATCTATTCATTTATTTTATAAATTATTGTCTATTTGTTCTATAATTTTGTTTTCCAATTCTTCATCGTTTATTCGTTTAATTATTTTATTAAAATTAGCTTTTACAATTAGCTTTTTGCTATCCTCATAAGAAATACCTTTTGTCATTATATAAAACAATTTTGATTCATCTATTTTTCCTGATGAAACTCCATGTTCTCCCTCTACATTTTCTTCTTTACATAAAAGCATAGGTAAAGATTTTGATTTTGCTTCATCAGATAATATCATACAATTTTCATTTTCTACGCCTTTTGATTTTTCACATCCTTGTTTAAAATCAATAGTTCCTTTAAAGTTTTTATGGGATTTTCCGCCTATTGCTCCTTGTACTTCTATATCACATTTATTAGACTTGCCATAAACTTCTATATTATAGTTTATGTCAATTACATCTTTATCTGTTCCTAAATAAATTGTTTTTAAATTATTTTCTGAAAAATCACCTATCATCTTGGCATAATAATTTGAAATCTTAGTTTTACCACTTGTCTCTAACAAAATGTAGTCTACTTTTGCACTATTTTCTATTTTATTTTCTATTGCTATAAAGCTGTCAGATTGCTTACTTAACATATTAGCAATTATTACTTTAAGGTTAGAATTATCCTTTGCAAAAGTTTCTTGTTTTAGATAATGAAAATATTTCTCTTCATTTTCACCAGTATATCTTAATATGAATTCTGCCTTTGAATCTTTTTCCATTATTATTTTAATGCTATCAATAAGAATACTGTTATCATCATCAAAATCAAAATTTATAACTACCGGTTTAGTTAGCTTTATTCCTTCTGGAACAGTAATGTTTAAAGTGTAATTTGTATTTAATTCAAGTCCTATTCTAGAAAATAATTCTACTCCCATACCAACATTATCTACAACTATTTTGTCCATTTCATAAGACATTATCATAGCATTGTCAAACTCTTTTACTTTCGGAATATCTAATTCTAAATCAATATTATTTATTCCAAAATTTCTTGCTGTTCTTACCGGTGTTTGATTTAATGTATATTTCTCCATTAGTTTTATTGCCCCTTTGTTTTTATTTTTTTCGTATAATAAATATGAAACTTTTTTTAACCTATACTTCCTTCTAATTCTAAGTTTATCAAGTTATTCATTTCAACTGCATACTCAAGTGGAAGTGCTTTAGAAATTGGGTCTGCAAATCCTCTTACTATCATCGCTCTTGCTTCTTCTTCTGATATTCCTCTTGTCATTAAATAAAATATAGCTTGGTCTGATATTTTTCCTATTTTAGCTTCATGTGAAAATTCTACATCTTCATTTTCTATATTATTAGTTGGTATTGTATCAGAACGAGAAATGCTATCTAACATAAGAGATTCACAAGATACTGTGACTTTTGAATTTTTAGCTCCTGGTCTAATATTTACGTTACTTCTAAATGTACATGCTCCTCCATCTTTTGATATTGATTTTGAATTTACAACAGATGATGTATTTTCTGCATTATGGACTATCTTAAGTCCAGTATCTAGGTTTTGTCCTTTTCCTGCAAAAGAAATTCCTGTAAATTCACATTTAGCGTTTTCACCATTTAAAATACTCATTGGATAAAGCATTGATATTTTAGAACCAAATGAACCTGTTACCCATTCTATTTTTCCATTTTTCTCTACAACAACTTTTTTAGTATTTAAGTTCATCATATTTTTTGACCAGTTTTCTATTGTAGAATATCTTAAAAAGCTATCTTCTTTTACAAATAATTCAACACATCCAGCATGAAGATTTATTTCATTATACTTTGGTGCAGAACATCCTTCTATAAATTGAAGTGATGAACCCTCATCTACAATTATTAATGTATGTTCAAACTGTCCTGCTCCTGGTGCATTTAGTCTAAAATATGATTGAAGCGGAATATTAACTTTTACGCCTTTTGGCACATATACAAAAGAACCACCCGACCAAACTGCATAATGAAGTGCAATAAATTTGTGGTCTGTTATTGGTACACATTTTGTAAAATATTCTTTAATCAAATCAGGATATTCTTTAACTGCTGTATCAAAATCAGTATATATTACACCTTGTTTCACTAGTTCATCTTTAATACTATGGTATACTATCTCAGAATCATATTGTGCTCCAACTCCAGCTAAAGACTCTTTTTCTGCCTCTGGAATTCCTAAGCTATCAAAAGTATTTTTTATATCATCTGGTACATCAGACCAAGATTTTTTCATGTCTGTTTTTGGTCTAACATATGTTGCTATTTTACTCATATCTAATTCACTTAAATCAGGTCCCCATGTTGGCATTTCCAACTTTTCATAGATTTCCAATGCTTTTAGCCTTAAATCAAGCATCCATTTAGGCTCATTTTTTTGTTTAGATATATCTTTAATAACATCAGGTGTTAAGCCAATTGTCTTATAGCTGTATTCATCTTTATTTTTTATATCATATATGTTTCTATTAAATTCTTCTACCTTAGTCTTTGACATCTCAAATCCTTTCGTAATTTGCAATTAAATCTTTTTTTGGTAACGTGTAATTTAAATTTTCTCGTAGTTTTCAATTTTACCTTCTTGTAGCTAGCAATTTAGTTTTTTCTCTTATCTTGTAATTTTAAGCAATGATTACATTAAGCTTGTCTTTTATTTTGTAAAACTTGCATATCCTTCTTTTTCTATTGTATTTGCTAAAGAGCTATCACCTGTTTTAATTATTTTACCATCAACTAAAATATGAACATAATCTACTTTTATTTCTTGTAAAATTTTAGTTCCATGAGTTATTATTAAAACTGCATTTTCATCTGTTTTATACATACTAATTCCTTTTGATACAGTTTTAATTGCATCAACATCTAATCCAGAATCTGTTTCATCTAATATTGCTAGTTTTGGATTTAATGTAAGCATTTGTAGAATCTCGTCTTTCTTTTTTTCTCCACCAGAAAATCCAACATTTAAATCTCTTGTACTATATGAAGGATTCATATTTAACTTCTTCATATTTTCTTCAAGTTCTTTCTTAAAACTAAATATTTTTACTTGCTCATTATCTCTTGCTGTTTTTGCAGCTTTTAAAAAGTTAGTAACTGAGATTCCCGGAACTTCCTCTGGTGTCTGAAATGACAAAAAAATTCCCTTTTTAGCAATTTCATCTGTTTTTAATCCCTTAATATTTTCACCATTAAATTCAATTTCACCACTAGTAATTTTGTATTGAGGATTATTTAAAATAATATTTGCTAATGTTGACTTTCCAGCTCCATTAGGTCCCATTATTACATGAACTTCACCCTTATTTATTTTTAAATTTAATCCTTTTAATATTTCTTTTTCTCCTGCATTTGTATATAAATCTTTAATATTTAATAATTCCATTTTGCTTATTCCTTAATTTTATTTGAATTTTTAGAAAATCCATAAACTTTATTCTAACTTATACTATTTTTAATAAGTCTGTCATCTTTAATATTGGCTTTCATAAAAAATATTTAAAAAGTTAGATTTGTCTAACATTATAATATTACCATGATACACTTATTTTGTCAATGAAATACAAAAAATATTTATGATTTTGCTAGACTTTTTTTTATTTGTATGCTAATATAATATGTATATGTAATTTCATATGCCGATATGGCGGAACTGGTAGACGCACTAGACTCAAAATCTAGCGAGAAATCATGTGGGTTCGAGTCCCACTATCGGTACCAATCTGAGTGTTCTTATAAGATTCTATTAGTTTTATTTCTATAAATCCAATAATTATAGCATAATCGTATTTAAATTTAAATATCATAGCTAAGATTGATACTAATACAGCTATGGAGCATAGAAGTTTTATATTTTATTTATTATTTTTCCAAACCCAATAACTGTACAGTTACTTTCAACATTCTTTACTACTACAGCTCCTGCTCCTATTTTTACATTATCGCCTATTTTAATTGGTCCTAATATTTTACTCCCTGCTCCAACCATTACGTTATTTCCAATATCAGGATGTCTTTTGAATCTATCCTTTCCTGTTCCACCTAATGTAGCTCCATGATATATTGTGCAGTCATTTCCAATTGTAGCTGTTTCTCCTATTACAATTCCCATACCATGGTCAATAAATAGCCTTCTGCCAATTTTAACTCCTGGATGTATCTCTATTCCAGTAAAAAAACGTCCAATTTGCGACACTAGCCTTGCTATAAAAAATAATTTATGCTCATATAAAAAATGAGATAATCTATAAAATAATAAAATATGAAATCCTGGATATAAAATCATTACTTCTAAAACATTTCTACTTGCTGGATCTTTACTTGCAATATTTTTAGCATCTTCAAACAATTCTGCAAAAACTTTAAACATAATATCACCTGTAATAAATTATGTTTTATTTTTTATTTTGTGAAAAAATTTCTTGAATTTCATAGAAAAAATAAGATAACAATTTACTAATCATTATCTTATTTATTCACTATATTAAATTTTCTAATTTCTTAATTTTTTGTACTAAATTTTGTAGTTCTTAATTTTATTGCACTAAATTTTCTAATTCCTTAATCTTATCACGCACTTCTGCTGCTTTTTCGAACTCTAGATTTTGTGCATAATTTATCATCTCATTTGTTAATCTATTTATTGCATCTTCTAAGCTTTCATCTTTATTTAATATTGTTGAAGTAGTGTTTTCTTCTACTTGATATGTTGCTTTTATTGTTTCTCTTATTTCTTTTTGTATAGTCTTTGGAGTAATATTATTTTTTATATTATATTCTTCTTGTATTTTTCTTCTTCTATTTGTTTCAGATATAGCTTTATCCATTGAGTCAGTTAGTTCATCAGCATACATTATTACTTTTCCATCAGTATTTCTAGCAGCACGTCCAATTGTTTGCACTAATGATCTTTCTGAACGTAAGAACCCTTCTTTATCTGCATCAAGAATCGCAACTAATGAAACTTCTGGTATGTCTAATCCTTCTCTTAAAAGATTTATTCCAACTAAAACATCAAATTTACCCATACGTAAATCTCTTATTATTTCCATTCTTTCTAATGCTTTAATATCAGAATGCATATACCTTACTTTAATATCTAGTCCTGCTAGATATTTAGTTAAATCTTCTGCCATTTTTTTAGTTAATGTAGTAACTAATACCCTTTCATTCTTTTTAGTTCTCTCAGCTATTTCTGCAATCAAATCATCTATCTGATTTTCAACTGGCTTAACTTCTATTTTAGGATCTAGTAATCCTGTTGGTCTTATAATTTGTTCTACAATCCTATCTTTTGAATGTTCTTTTTCATACTCAGCAGGAGTAGCACTTACAAATATAGCTTGATTTATTCTTTGTTCAAATTCTTCAAATTTAAGAGGTCTATTATCAAAAGCAGAAGGAAGTCTAAATCCATATTCAACTAATGTTTCTTTTCTTGCTCTATCTCCATTGTACATAGCTCTTACTTGTGGAATTGTAGCATGTGATTCATCAACTAATAATAGAAAATCTTTTGGAAAATAATCAAATAATGTAAATGGACTGCTTCCCGGCTCTCTACCACTTATGTGTCTTGAATAATTTTCTATTCCTTGGCAAAAGCCCGTTTCTTTCATCATCTCTAAATCAAAATTGGTTCTTTCTTCTATTCTCTGTGCTTCTAATAATTTTCCATTGTCTTTAAAATATTTTATTCTTTCTTGTAATTCCTCTTGTATTTTCTGTATTGCTCTTTGCATTTTATCTTCTGTTGTTACATAGTGTGAGTTTGGGAAAATCATAACATGATTTCTAGTTCCTTCAACTTTTCCTGTTAAAGGATTTATTGTTTCTATCTTTTCTATTTCATCTCCCCAAAAACTAACTCTAACTGCAGTTTCACTTTCATCAGATGGGTATATTTCAACTACATCACCTTTTGCTCTAAAAGTTCCTCTTTTAAAATCTAGTTCATTTCTTGTATATTGAAGACTAATTAATTTTTTTAATAATTCATTTCTTTCTTTCTGCATTCCTGGTCTTAGAGAAATTATCATATTTTCATAATCAATAGGATCTCCTAATCCATATATGCACGAAACAGAGGCAACAATTATAACATCTCTTGTTTCAAAAAGAGATGCAGTTGCTGAGTGTCTTAATTTGTCTATTTCATCATTTATTGAAGCATCTTTCTCAATATATGTATCTGATGATGGTACATAAGCTTCTGGTTGGTAATAGTCATAATAAGATACAAAATACTCAACATTATTATTTGGAAAAAACTCTTTAAATTCACTATAAAGTTGTCCTGCTAGTGTCTTATTGTGTGCTAAAACGAGTGTTGGTTTTTGTACTTTTTCAATTATATTTGCCATTGTAAAAGTTTTTCCGTGAGCCTGTAACTCCTAGAAGCGTCTGGAATTTCTTGCCTTCTTTTATTCCATTACTTAAATATTCTATTGCTTGTGGCTGGTCGCCAGTTGGCTTATAATTTGATACTAATTCAAACATTTTTCCTTCCTTCATTCTTATTTATCTTCATTTAATTCTAAATTCTTTTTTTCTTCTTCTATTGCTTCAATCAATTCTTCTTCAGTAGGTAAATGTAGTTTGTATTCTGATGCAAATATAGTTTCATTATTTTCAGGTAAAGTATACTTAACAACAGTTTTATTTTTATTAGTACTCAATAATATTCCAACAGTAGGATTTTCATCATTAGTTTTTATTTCTCTGTCATAATAATTAACATACATTTGCATTTGCCCTATATCTTGATGTGTTATTTTCCCTATCTTTAAATCTATTATTACAAAACATTTCACTAATCTATTATAAAAAACTAAATCAGGGTAGAAATGATCTTCTTCTAGTGTTAATCTTACTTGATTTCCTACAAAACTAAATCCTCTACCTAGTTCTAGTAAAAATTCTTTTAAATGTTCTAATATGTTCTTTTCTAAGTCACTTTCTAAATATGCCGTATTTTCTTTAATATCTAAGAATTCAAGTACAAAAGGATCTTTTACTAAATCTTTTCCTGTTTTTAATATCTGTCCCTTTTCAGCTAATTCTAATACTTTTTCTTTATTTTGTGACAATGTTAATCTTTCATATAATAGTGAATCTCTTTGCCTTTGTAGTTCTCTAACACTCCATTTAGAATTAATACATTCATTTAAATAAAATTTTCTTTTATTTTCTTCGTCTATTTTGATTAGTTCTAAATAATGTGACCAACTTAATTTGGCAGACACTGTTTTCCAAATTGGATACATTAAATAAAACCTTCTCATTGTTCTCAGATTTCTAGCTGAAAACCCTTTTCCAAATTCATTTGTAAGTTTTTCTGATAGTTTTTGTAAAACAGCATCTCCATAGCTTGCTCTCACATTTCCTTGTTGAATTTCCATTATAACTTTTCCTATATTCCAATATAAGTTAAGCATTTCTGTATTTACTACACTATATACTCTATTCCTACTATTATTTATTAAA
>CANQLO010000040.1 GCA_947624715.1 uncultured Clostridia bacterium | reverse complement strand
ATTAACTTTCTTCTTACTTTTTATAAATTCAAATTATTTCAAGCATTTCCTTGCGTTCTATTTTTTACTCAACCTTCCGGTATGTTGTGAAGTGCTAAGCCAATGCTTACTATTATTCCAGTTTTTATAAGTCCCATATTCTTTGCGCCTTCTACATTGAATTTCTTATTTACTAAAATATCACATCCAATCATAGTAGCTATCCCAAGTATAACTCCTAATAGTACATTGTATATTGATGTCATTTCTAAAGCTTCTGGAATCAAGTCAAAGCATACTACTGCAAGCATTAATCCTGATGCAAATGCAAGTACAATGCTTAAAAATTTATTAGAACTTCTTTTTGAAAATATGCCTATCAAGCCACCTAAAGTTGTACCTATAGTTCCAAAGAATAATCCTAGTAATGATATTTTTAACATTTTTTCTCCCCTTATTTATTATTTTTATAATAAAATTTATTAAGAAGAAATTAAAATAGAACAAAAAATATAAATGTAAACACTTTTTTGTGTATACATTTATATTATAATTTTGGTCTTCTGACTATACTTTTTATATTTTACTCTTCACTGCCTTGTAATTTCTCGGCAGTGTTTGCTGCAATTAGATTGTCAATCATTCCATCAAGATTTCCATTTAAAAAACTTTCCATTTGATATATGCTTAATCCAATTCTGTGGTCAGTTATACGTCCTTGTGGGTAATTGTATGTTCTGATTTTTTCGCTTCTGTCTGCATTTCCAATTTGACTTCTTCTTTCACTTTCTCTTTCATCATCTCTTTTTGCTTTTTCAATTTCATATAATCTTGACCTTAATAGTTTCATTGCATATTCTCTGTTCTGCATTTGTGATCTTTCAGTTTGACATTCTGCAACAATCCCTGATGGAATGTGAATTAATCTAACTGCTGAAGATGTCTTGTTTACATGTTGTCCACCTGCTCCTGATGCTCTAAATACTTCCATTTTAATATCAGCTGGATTTATTTCTATATCAACGTCTTCAACTTCTGGTAGTATAGCAACTGATGCTGTTGATGTATGAATTCTTCCACTTGCTTCTGTTTCTGGAACTCTTTGTACTCTATGAACTCCACTTTCGAATTTTAGTCTACTATAAGCTCCATCTCCTTTTACCATAAATGAAATTTCTTTTATTCCACCTAATTCTGTTTCATTTTCATTTAATACTTCTAATTTCCAACCTTTTAGTTCACAATACATTGAATACATTCTAAATAATGTGCCTGCAAATAATGCTGCTTCTTCTCCTCCTGCTCCTGCTCTTATTTCACAAATACAATTTTTATCATCATCTGGATCTTTTGGAATTAATAACCTTTTTAATTCTTCTTCTATAATAGGAAGCTTTTCTTTTGCCTTTAGCATTTCTTCCTCTGCTAGGTCTTTAAGTTCTTTATCTTCCATCATTTCTTTTGATTCTTCATAATCCTTTTGAACAGATTTATATTCTCTGTATTTCTCTACTATTGGTTCTATGCTAGAACGTTCCTTCATCATCTTACGCCATTCATTTTGATTAGAAATTATATTTGGGTCACTTATTTTTTCTGTTAGTTCATCAAACTTTTTTTCAATTTCCTCTAAATTATCAAACATAAAAAATTCCATTCCTTTCTTGCTTTGCTCACAAGTCTCATATAAAAATTACTTATATATTATACTATATTTTAACTAATCTTTCAAGTATTACTTTTTGATTTACATTTTTCCCAGAATATTTAACTCACATATTTTGATTAGTTCTTATATTGTATTATTTTCTGATTAATCCTCCTATTGTTAAAAATATATTTTTATGTTATACTTTATTTTAAACTTTATTATAAAATACAAGTTATGCAAATATTATTTAATAAAACATTTAAAGGAGACATTATGGAAAGATTTAAAGCAACTAAAATGGCTGGTATAATTGGAATAATTGGAAATATATTTTTGTTAATTATAAAAGCAATAATTGGTTTTATTACTCATAGTCAAGCGATGATAGCAGATAGTGCAAATAGTGCTAGCGATATTTTTTCTTCTATTATGACTTATCTTGGTGGAAAAATTGCCAGCAAGCCTTATGATGAAGATCATAATATGGGACATGGAAAGGCTGAGTATCTGTTTTCAATGTTTATAAGTATTGTGATGATTGCGTTATCTTTAAAACTTTTATTAGACTCTTTTATAGGTTTAATACAAGGTTCTACTTTTACTTTTTCATGGATATTAGTTTTAGTATGTATAATTACTATTATTATAAAAGCAATTTTATATTTTTATACTAAACATTTGTATAAAATAAGTCCTAGTCTTCTTCTAAAATCGAATCAAAAGGATCATAGAAATGACTGTATAGCAACAACTTTTACTCTTATTTCTGCTCTTTTAAGTTTGATAAACATATATTGGTTTGATAGTTTTGTTGGAATAGGAATTTCTATTTGGATTTGTTATACTGGTGTACAAATATTTATAGAAAGTTATAATATTTTAATGGATAAATCTATGAATGATAATAATAAAAAAATCATTTTAGATATTATTAATAAATATCCTGATATAAAAAAAATAAATCATTTTACCTCATCACCTGTTGGTTATAAATATCTTGTTTCACTTACAATATTTGTTGATGGTGAAATGTCGACTTTTGATAGTCATGATATTGCTGATAAGTTAGAAAAAGAATTAAACAAACTAGATTTTGTATATTTATCAATAATTCATGTAAATCCAATTAAAGTTTAAAAATATTCATATGTATATAAAACATAAAAATAGTTATTTTTGAAAAAGCCGCGTAGCGACCAACCGGAGTGGAACGAAGGGCGAATGGAGCAGCAACCTTTAGGTTGCGTTGCGACAACAAGGCTTGAGAAAATAACTATTTTTATGTTTATTAAATTATATTTTATTTTTTTATAATTCTATTAAATTGTATTCAACATTTAATTTGTCTAAAATATTTTTTTCTCTATTTGAACAAGTAAATATTACAACTTGGTTGTCTATCTTTGTTAGAAATTCTAATGTTGATTTTAATCTTTCATCATCATAATATGCAAATGTTTCATCTAATAATATTGGTAAACTTTCTTCTGATATTTCATCTATTACAGATAATCTTAGTGCTAGATAAATTTGTTCAATTGTTCCTGTACTTAATCTGTCTATAGCAACATATTGTCCATTATCTAATTCAACAGAAATTCCATCATTTAAAATTATCTTTTTATATTTACCGTTAGAAATTTTTTCAATGTTTTCAGATAGATTTTTATTAAATTTTGGAGTAACATTATTTTTCATTTCTTGATATGAACTTTCAATTAATTCTTTTGCCATATTATAAATTTTAGTCTTATTTTCTAATTTTTCTAAATTCTCATTTTCTATATATAGCATTTCTTCAAGGTCAGATATTTTTTCTAATTTAGGTTCTATATTTTCTAAATCTAATTTTAATTTATGTAGTTCTAAGTTCATTTCTTCTAGCTTTTTTCTATTTTCGTTAGATATATCTTCTATTAATTTATAATTAAATAAATTTTCTATTTCATTTCCATAAATATTAATTAATTTATTTTTTTCTTCTAAATTAATTTTATTTAATTTACTTTCAGCATCAATTATTTCATTATTTAAATCTTTATTATTATTTTCTAAAGTTTCAATTTGCAATTTAATATTTTTAGTATTGAATTTTTTGTTTCTTAAAATTATTAACAAAATTGTAGCAGGGATTAAACATAGTAATAATAAATTAATTATTTTATTTTTTATAAATATTAAACTAACTATATTTATTATGATAGCTAATGCAAGTATTATATATAGTAGTTTATTTTTTTTGTTTTTTCTATTGAGATTTTCTTGGTTAATTAACTTATCTATTTTATTAGCATTTTCTTTTAATATTTTCTTTTTAATATCAATTTGTTCCTGTTCTAATTTGTCATTATCTAAAATTTTTTTAATTTTTTCATAAATTATTTTATTATTTTCTTCTTCTTTTATTTCTTCAGTAATATTCTTATTTTTTTCTTCAATTTCATATTTTAATTTCTCGTAATTTTTTACTTCATCTAGTTCATTTTTATATTTAATAATATTTTTCTTCGCTAGATTAATTGGTCTATCTTGACTTTTATCAGTACCTACCTCTGTAAGTAATAATTTATCTAACGTGCCTATTGCTTTTTTATATGATATATCTTCATCTCCACTCTCAGCTAAATTTGAAACTTTTTGAATTAATAAATTTTGTTTTTCACCATCTATTTTTGTTTCACTTTGTGATGCTACTACAGTTGACATTAAAGTTTCTCTATCTATTTTTAATTGTTCGATAGAAAACATATTTCCTATTTTTTTATCAATATTAAATTCATTAGAAATATCTTTTCCATTTTCGTCATAAATTTCTGGATTTTTTTTATTAAAATTTCTAAATACTTCATATTTATTTTTATTATCTAATTCGTAAATTATTTTTCCTGAAAAATCATTTTTATTCCATGGAAAATATTTATCATAGTCAGAAATATTTTTTCCATTTTTATTTTTTGAAATATTATAAAATAAATTGATAACAAAATTTAACAATGTAGACTTGCCTGATTCATTTTTTCCAAAAATAATGTTGATCTTTTCTAAGTCTATTTCTTTATCATCAAGTTTACCATAACTGTTTATTTTTACCTTTTTTATTTTCAAAGTCTTACCTCCATTTTTATAATCTATTCACAATTAACATATCAATTTTGATATTTAATTTTTTTGAACTTGCTTTTGTCTTTTTGTCAATTATGACTTATTTTCGTATATTTTTTGTATTTGTTTTTTATTTCTTTTAATTTTAAATCTTTGATTTTATCTTTAACTTTTCAAAAGTTTTTGGTCATTTTTTATTGATTTCCCTACTGTTTTGAGTTTTTCAATCTTTTACATTTGATAATTCATTTTTATTGTTTTTTTGACAAGCTGATTCTTTTCAATCATTTTGCTTTTAATTTGGATTTAACTTTTTATTACCTTTAAGCTTTAAGTTTATTAGAGTTTTGTTGTATACATAATATGTTTGTATGTTGATTATGTGTTTTCTATTTTTTACCACGCATCTTTTTCCTTTTTAAAAATTTGCTTTATAAATTTTTGTTTGTCTTGATTTCCATTTTTTACTTGTTGTTTTTTTGTTCAGTTTTATGTTTTATTTTTTGTCTGCCAAATTTTCTCATTCAATATTTTTTTATATTTTATCAAATTATTTTTCATTTATAAGTTTTTTTATCTTTTTTATATATATTATTTTTTATTTTCCAAATATTTTTATAATTAATTCTAAAATTTCATCATATTCATTTTTATTTATTTCATTATTTTGCATTTTTTTATTTAAATTTTTTACACTAATTCCTTTTAATGTATTATTATTTTCTTTTATTTCTATTTTTAAGTTAGTATTATTTTTTATTTTTATAATATTTTTTTGAATTAATTTTAAATTTAAATTTATTATAAAATTTCTTTCACCTATTAAATTTATTTCATATAAATTATTTTCTGTATTAATTAAATTTAATTTTTCTATTAATTCTTCTTCTGAATATATTTTTGATATATCAAAATCTAATTTTATAAATTCTCTGGTATCTGCTTTAATAAATTGTTTATTTATTTTATTATTTGATATTTCTCCATAAATAAATCCATGTTCTCCTAATTCGTCAAATCCCATTGAAATTAATGAACCTGGATAAAATTCATCCTTCTTATGTATATGACCTAATGCAACATAATCAAATCCTTTTGATTTTAATTCTTTTATACTTATTGGATTATAATCACCATTAATTTCATTTCCTTCTATTGTCATTCCATGTGTAATTAAAATATTAATTTTATTTTTGTCTTTAATTTCTATATCTTTTAATTGATTTAAATTCATTTTATAATCATTAAAACCATATCCATATATATTTACATCTTCACTTTCCACAATTTCTACATTTGATGTGAATATTTTTACATTTTCAGACCAATTAAAATTATTATAATAAGATTCTTTAATATATGGATCATGATTGCCTGGTGCAATAAAAATCTTTGTGTTTTTAATTTCATTAAATAAATTATTTATATAAATAATTGTTGATTTTCTTACATACTCTTGTTCATATAAATCACCACTAATAAATAAATAATCCACGTTATTATCTTTTATAAAATCAATTGCCTTTTTAAATGCTTCTCTTTGCTCAAGTCTTCTATACTGACCCAATTCTGCTCTGTCAGATATTGTTTTAAATGGAGTATCAAAATGAACATCTGCTAAATGTATAAATTTCATAATTTCACCTCTATTATTTTTATATCATAAAAACATTTGTTTGTAAATATTAATTTTGAAATATGCTAATTTATTTTTGGACATAACAATTCACGGGTAGAACTCTTGAAGTCAAAAAAATAAACTTAATTTATTTATATAAATCAAGTTTATTTTTTATATTAATCTTTTCCAAATAATTCATCAAATTTTGCTTCTAATTCTTTTTGTATATCTATCTCGTCTTCTTGTATAGGTTGTTGTTCTAAAGTACTAGTATTTAATGAATTTATTGCTTCACTCTCAATTGACTCTGTCATTGTATCATTTACAATTGATTGCGCTATTTGTTCATTTTTATTTTCTTCTTGTTGTACATCATCATTAAATAAATCATCTAATGACTCTACCTTAAAATCTTGTTCCTTTTGATCATCAATTTGATTTCCTGTAAATGGATTATATGGATCAAATTTTCTCCATTCACCTCTGTCTTCAATATTATAATCATTATGATCTATTCTAGCTGGATTTAGGTCATTTACTATTCTTGGCTTTCTGAACCAATAGTATTTCTTTGCTTTAATAGGTTTTATACCTTTTTCAAATATGATACATTCTGAGTTATCCATTCTTCTTAATTCATCTGGTGTCATAAGTGCTCTTGCCATTATTTGGTCTGATTCACTATATCCTTTTCTGTCATTCTCATTTGTTCTATTAGTTGATTTACTAAAATGAGTAATTGTTTTTTCTCCTAACTCTTTAGAAAAATATTCAACAGTTGCATATGAGTTACTTCCTAAAAATACGTGTGTATCGCAGTTACCAATTATTGTTTCATATGATTTTTCATATAATGATTTTAATTGGTCTAAGTTCTGTAAAATAACACTAAATGATATTCCTCTACTTCTACTTGTTGATATTTTTTTATCAAAGTCTGGTATCTGTCCTATGTTTGAAAACTCATCTAATATAAAGAATGTTTTTACTGGAAGCTTTCCTCCATTTTTATCTGCAAAATCATATAATTGTTGTATCATCTGTGAGAAGAATATTGTAAGTAGAAAGTCATATGCTGTGTGTGTATCTGATGATACAACATAAAGTGCTGTTTTCTTTGTTGCAATATCTTCAAAACTTATTGTATTAGTTGATGTTACGTTTGCAATTTCTCTTGAGTCAAACTTTCCTAATTTTGATTGTAATGAGCTTAGTATTGAGCTGTATGTCTTATCTGATGCTATTTCAACAGATTTATAGTTCATTCTTGCTTGGTGGTCATATGGTAATTTGTTTATTAGTTCTGATAAAAGGTTTGTATTTCCTTTATTATTTGCTGCTCTTACAAGTTCTGCACAACTTGCTAGATTTTGTTCCTCAGGTGGTCTTGCTGCTATCAAATAATATATTAATGCTTTTAATAATAGTTCAGCCATATTGTCCCAATATGGGTCTGCTCCTGATGCTGCTTCTGATTTTTGTCCTTTTACTATTGTGTTTGCTATAACGTCTACATCTAATTCTGATTTTACGTGTTGGATAGGATTATAACTATCACTACTATCTGGATTTACTAAATTTAAAAGTTTTATTTCATACCCTTGTGATTTTAGATAACCTGCTGTTGCATCATATATTTCACCTTTTGGATCTGTAAATATATATGAACCTAGGCATTGATGTGCATTTGGAATTGTATATGCTGAAGATTTACCTGATCCAGAACCTCCGAACTATAAGTACATTGGTGTTTCCTAATTTATCAAGTGGTAAATAATTATCTTCTGCTAATATAATTCCTGCATTTTTGCTTAATACTCTATATTGTTCTCCACCTGTACTCCAATCACTTGAACCATGTTCTATTTTATCATAACTTCCTCTTTTTCTTGCTTTCCATAGTCCTATTCCTAAACAAATTGCAAAAAATATAGTAAAGAACAATGTCGATGTTGCAAATGTTTTGAAATATGCTTCTTTGAAAAAGTTTCCTATACCTTTAGCTTGAACAATATATTCTGTAAAATTTGTAATAAACTTTCCTAAATCAAAAACACCGATTGACACTACTATCTCCTATTGCAACGGCAAGCGGAGCTATTACAAATAGTTCCGCAAATATCCAGAATACAATAGTTATAATAATACCAACCTTGTGCTTTTTTATTTTAACCCATAAATTATCTTCCATAATACTCTACCTTCTCATTGGTTTTGTTTTAATTATTACTTATATTGTTGGTCTTCTTCTCTTTGTGTTGCTACTTTTGCCATTGCTCTTTCTCTTCTTCTAATAATTGCACTCTCTGTTGGTCTTCTATTTTCTTGTTCTTTTATTTGAGCTACTTGTTCGTTAGTCAAATTAGCTATATCCATTTCTGGAATGGCATTAGATGCTGTTATTTCCATAGTATCATTTTCTAATATTTCTGCTCCTAATCCACCATAATTTTTTGTAGACATTTTGTATTTGTCTAATTCTTTTTCGATTCCATGAAATGTTGATGTAACATCATATTCTTTCACTATAAACATCCTCCTACTTATTCTTATCTCTTATTTCAAAACTAAAATAAGATTTATATGGTCTTAATTTACATTTTCCTTTAACTTCATTTGTTTCTTTATCTAAATAAATCATTGGTTTAACTTCTTCTGCCGTCTCTGGGTCAATAATTGTTATTGGTCTTTTTAAATTTGGTGTATATCTAAAGTCTTTAAGTTCCATTGGCGTTTCTGAATATAAAGCATTAAACTTAATTGGCATTGGTTTCTTTGAAATCCTTACTTTATCATCTTTTAGCACTCCTAAATTAACTACTACTTTCTGTGGTCCAAAAGATAATATAACCAAGTCTTCTCCTTCTGGTTCTGGGTAATCAACAAAAAATGTTTTTTTCTTGCTTGTACCATTTATCTCCTCAGAAAATACTAGTCTTTCGACTGTATATTTTGGATACTTATCTCGTAATTCCTTGGCAGTTTCATTAATTCTATATATAACTGTATTAACCCCTTGAGGATCAGTTATACTAAAATATTTACCTTGAAATCCTTTAGCCATTTTACACCTCTTTCTTTTTCCTTAGTCAAACTATCATTAATTATAGCACTTTTTAGGTTATATGTCAACTAAATCAAACTTTTCAATTTCTTTTAGCTTTATATATTCTTTTTCTTGTTCTTTACTTAAATTTTTTGGTAATACAATCTTTGTAACTACATGTAAATTGCCTCTTTTTCCTTTTCCTGTTTTATATCCTTTCCCAACTATTTCGATATTTTCTCCACTACTGCAACATTTTGGTACAATTATATTTATATTCTCTTCTAGTAAATTAATTGTTTTTTTAGTGCCAAGGGCTGCTTCCCATGGTGTAATTGGAAGTTCTGTATAAATATCTGTTCCAACTAATTTATATTTCTTATCATCTTTAATATTTACTATTACTAATAAGTCTCCGTTTTTCCCGCCATTTTTTCCTCTTTTGCCTTGTCCAACAATTCTAATCTTGTCATGATTTTGAATTCCAGCTGGTATTTTGAAAGAAAACGATGTTTCTTTTCCATTAACTGCTCTTAATTTTATTTGTTTTTGTATTCCCCAAAAAGCTTCTTTAATTGAAACATCTATTTCTGTATCAATATCTTCTCCATACTCTGGAATAGTTCTTTTGGCTGTTTTTTGCTTATACATACCTCCAAAAAATATATCTAAAAACATTTCCTTGAATGTCTTTTTTTCTTTTCTTTCTTTTTGTTTTTTATTTCCAATATATTTATTCCACTTAAAATCATACTTTCTTCTTAAAGAAGAATCACTTAAAGTTCTGTACGCCTCATTTATATCCTTAAAAATTACCTCTGCATCACTATTTCCAACGTTTATATCAGGATGAAATTGCTTTGCTTTTTCTCTATATGCAGCTTTTATTTTGTCAGTACTTACTTTATTTGATTCTAGTCCTAGTATCTTATAGTAATCCTTAAAAATCATTTAACATCCTCCATATATTATGGTATTTTTATTATAGCTTATTTTTTTTCATTAATCAATATATAATTTCTAGTTTTTATACTTTCTTCTAGTATTGGTTTGCCTCTTTTCATATTATTTGCAATTGTGCTGTCTATATTTTTTAGTATAGCTTTATTTATATTTTCAAATGCTAATTTTCTTAGTTCTTCTACTCCTTCATAAGTCCTTGTTTCATCTATTTTATCTGCTATAAAAATTATTTTTTCAAGCATTGACATTCTTGTTTTTCCAGTTGTATGATTACTAATTGCCATACACATTTCTCTATCAAATTTGTATTTTTTTCTGCACATATCTGCTGCTACTTTTCCGTGTAAAGTAACTCCTACAAACATCTCCATTCTAGAAACATAAATTTTGTTATCTATTACATATTTTTTTAATTCATCAAAAGGAAGCTCTTTTGCCATATCATGCATTAGAGCTGCCTTCATAACCCTTTTTTTATTTACTCTGTATTGTTCGGCGAGTTTTCCGCTTATCTCCATTACACATAAGCTATGTTTATATCTATCATCATTTAAATACTTTTTTAATTCTTTTTTTAGTTCATCTATTTCCACTTTTACCAGTCTATGTTAGTTCTAAAATCTAACATTTCCTCCTTTTTTCTTTATTTCATAGCTAAATTTATTAGTTCATCTAGTAGTTGTGAATATGTTATTCCAGCTTTATCCCATAATTTTGGATACATACTTATTTCTGTAAAACCAGGCATTGTATTTATTTCATTTATTATTACTCTTTCTGTTTCATTTTCAACAAAGAAATCAACTCTTGAAAGTCCTCTTCCATCAACTGCTTTAAATGCTTTTATTGCTATTTTTCTTATTTCTTCTATTTTTTCATCTGATAAATCTGCAGGTATTATAACTTTTGAATCTTGATTTTCATATTTTGCATCATACGAATAAAATTCTTCTGCCGATAAAATTTGCCCAACTGTTGATGCTTTTACATCATCATTTCCTAAAACGGCACATTCAACTTCTTTACCAACTATAGCTTCTTCAATTAGAATCTTCTTATCATACATTAAAGCTTCTGCTATTGCTTTAATTAACTCTGCTCCATTTTTTGCTTTATTAACTCCTACAGAAGATCCTGAATTTGATGGTTTTACAAATACAGGAAACTTCAACTTTTCTTCTACTAATTTAATTATTTCATCATTTTCTAATTTTATTTCATCAAAATTTTCATCAATATATGTATTGCCTTCTTTAATGTAGACGTATTTTGCTTGAGGTATTCCTGCCTTTTCTAATATTACTTTTGTATATACCTTATCCATGCAAATACTAGATGCTAAAACTTTACATCCTACATATGGAACTTTGGCCATTTCTAACATTCCTTGTAAAGTTCCATCTTCTCCATATAGTCCATGTAATACTGGAAAAACAACATCCATTTCTTTCAGTAATTTAAATATATCTTTAATCTCTCTTTCTCTTTTGTCAAGCCATTTTCCTTCCTTTGTAATTGTTAATAGATAAATATCATATTTACTCTTGTCTAAATTATCAAGAACATTTTTTCCTGAAATCATTGAAACGTCATGTTCTGTTGACATTCCTCCATAAATAACTGCAAGCTTTACCATATTATACCTCCTTTAATTTATTAACAATTTCACCAAACTTCATTGAATTAGATGCTTTTAATAAAATTGCATCTTGTGGTTGTATAATATCTTTTATTCTAGATAATGCTTCTTCATTACTATTACAATGAATTTTATTAGATATTTTTGCATTTTCATTTATATATCTTCCTAGATTTCCTACTGTTATAAGTATATCAATATTTTTAATTATATCTCCAATTCCTCTATGTAATTTTTCTGAATAATCACCGAGTTCAAGCATATCGCCTAATACTGCTATTTTTCTTCTTCCTTCAATTTTTTCTAAATATTGTATTGCTGCCTTCATAGAGTCATAATTTGCATTATATGTATCATTTATTATCATTGCACCTGATGGAAGATTCAATATTTCCATTCTATTTTTAGTTAATTCAAAATTTAATATTCCCTGTTTTATTTTTTCCATTGGAATTTCAAAATAATTTCCTACAGCTATTGCACATAATGCATTTAATATAAAATGCTCTCCTGCAACTGGTACTTCAATTTGTTCTCCGTTTATATTAAATATACTTTTATTTTCATGTAATTTAATATCTTCTGCAACATAATTACTATCTTTATTACTGATTCCATAAGTAATAACGTTATAGTTATCGCTTGATACTATTTGATTTACTTTACTTATGCTATTTTGTTTCCAAGCACTTAATAAGTCATTATCATTATTTATAACTACACTATTTCCTTGTAATCCTTCTAATATCTCTAGTTTAGCCTTTAATATATTTTCTCTTGAACCCAGATTTCCAATATGTGCTGTTCCTATATTAGTAATTACAGCTAGAGTTGGTTTTGCAATACTTGTAAGTAAACTTATTTCACCTAAATGGTTCATTCCCATTTCTATAACCATTGCATCTTCATTTTTTAAACTAAGTATTGTAAATGGTAATCCTATATTATTGTTTAGATTTCCTTGTGTTTTTAGTACATTATATTTCTGTGACATAACAGATGCAATTATATCTTTTGTACTTGTTTTTCCAACACTTCCTGTTACTGCAACAACTGGAATATTATACAGACTTCTTTTATATCTTGCTAAATCTTGAACTGCTTTTATAGTGTCTTCTACTAATATAATATTTCCAAGCTTTTCTTCCGGCATTTCACTTAATATACATGCAATAGCACCTTGTTCTATTGCAGTTTTATAAAACTTATTTCCATCAAAATTTTCACCTTTTATTGCAACATATACATCACCTTGTTTTAGATTTCTTGTATCTCTTTCAAAATCTTGTACTTCAATATTTTCATCTCCACATACAAGTTTTCCCTTTGTGATTTCTATAATTTCTTTTAATTTCATACATTCTCTCCATTACTTTTTTCCTATTATATGCTATTCATTTTATTTTTACAAGTAAAAAAAAACATAAATATATAATTATGTTGTTAATGTTCCATTTGGTGTATCTATTATCATTAATATGTCTTCTTCTGCTCCAGTTTCTACATTTATATAAACTAAGAAATTATTTTGTTCTGTCTTTCCTTTTATTTCCCAACACATTATTTCTGTATTCCATTCAGTTGGTATAATGGCTAAGTCTGTTCCGATTATTTCTAATTTTGGATTAATTAGCTCTTTTGCTTTTTCTTCTGTAATTTTAACTTCTGCTAAGTCTCTAGTTTCCTTATGGCAATTTAAATATCTAGTTGATTCTAGTCCTAAAATTTCGCCATTGTCCAATGCTATTTTTATTTTTATTAAATCTGGATACATTATTACATCATCTTGCATATAGGCGTAATTTACTGTTAAAACTCCATTTTCTTTCATATAGTATGTTTCTTTCATATTTTTATATTCTCTATTTTGTAAAAATTCTTTTCCCTTATTTACTGCATCTTCTGGACTTATACTTTCATCTTTAACTTGTCTATCACAGTTCATTGCTACAACATGCCCGCCTTTTTTTGATACACTTATTGAATAATTTTCGTCTTTATTTTTAGTAGTTACATTAAAATTATAACACTGTATATTTGCATTTTGTGATTCTTCTGTAAAGTTTATTTCTTCTATTTTATCTTCTCCTATAAAATCTCTTACAATTTCTTTTGCTTTTTCTTGATTTATTTCATCTCCAGTAAGCCCTACCATTTCTGTATTATCCAAACCTTCTGAATAAGCTCCATCATAAATTAGTCCTGAATATTGATGTAGTTCATCTTCTATGTTAGAAAAGCTTGATTGTGTAACAGTTTCGTCTTCACGTGAAAATATCCTAGAGCCTTGACTATCTAATTCTCCCCATCTAATTGTCCCTGAAAAAAGATCTTCTTCTAATTGATATAATGTATTTTTTAAATTTACACTATTTTCATGTAACACACTAAGATTATCTAACTCTTCTTGTGATAATTCTTCTCCCTTAATTGTTTTTTTAGAAATTGTATAACAATAATCTCCTACTTGATGTAAAAATTTTTGTGTATTTTCCAACTCTTGTGTTTGAATTGGGAGCCTTGATAAATATGCTTGTGCTAGTGCAGTTTCTTTATTTATATTTGCAAAGTTCTCAGTTGCATGTTCACTGCTATATGATATTGTTGCTTTTGCTAATAATTTTTCTGTATCATCTACATACTCTAATAGTTGATAAAAAGCATGATTATATCCGTTTTCTGCTAATTGTCTATAATTTCTTGATTCTTTATATGCATACACAAGTAATGCTATTATTATTATTACAAGAGTAACTACCAATGTAAGCATTTTTTCATTCCTTAGTCTATCTTTCCAATTATAAATTTTATCCTTAATCTTTCCCATAATTTTTTCCTCTCTGTAGATTTTATTTTTAGTAGTTTTTACTAAATCTACTAAAATATTCATTTAGTTCATTTTTACTATCATTCCTTTCTTGCCTTCGCTATCGTTACGTCTGCGAAAGGCACAAATCTGTATGAAAAATTT
>CANQLO010000039.1 GCA_947624715.1 uncultured Clostridia bacterium | reverse complement strand
AAAACAGGTAAAAAAGTTAGAAATGATGCAACATACAATAAAGACTATTTAACTGGAAGATATGGTGCTATTCCAGTATTAGAGGAATTTGATATAAATACTTAAATTAAGGACAATATTTTATTAATATTTTTAAATAGGAGATTTAAATGAATGATAGATTAGGAATTGATTTAAAAGTACAAAGAATTTTGAAACATGTATCACAAGAAAAGATGGCAGAGGATTTAAATATAAGTAGATCGAAAATATCTAGTTGGGAAACTGGTAGAAGAGAAATGAGCCTATATGACGCTATAGTTATCAGTAATTACTTCAATGTAAGTATGGATAATTTATTTAATAAGAAGTCTTTAACTTCAGATGAATTTATACAAATAGCTGAAAGGTACTTTAAAAATAACAAAATATCATTAGAAGAAAAGAAAGAAACTTTAAAGAAAATGATTTATTTAAAAGGTGAAAGTGAAATACAAGAAATCATATAATGATACAAAATGACTCAAAATGTTAAATATATTATAATATTTTCGTCAAATATTATATAGACTTATGATGAAAAAGAGTTTATAATAATCATATCAATTAATTACAAAAAAAGGAGAAGCAATGTATAAAGAACTAAAACCAATGTTAAATGCAGAAGAATTAATAGAACATTTAAAAGAAAAAGGAGTTAAATTTGACTTAACTTCTATAGAAGATGCGCAAAAGTACTTGAAAGAGAATAATAATTATTTTAAATTAGTTTCATATAGAAAAAATTTTCCTAAATATGAAAATGGAGAAAATTCAGGAAAATACATAAATTTAGATTTTAAAATGTTAACAGATTTATCTATTATAGATATGAGAATTAGAAAAACAATGCTAAGTATAGTTTTAGATCTAGAGCATTATGCTAAAGTTAAATTATTATCTAAAATAGAAAATGATAGTAAAGATGGTTATACTATAGTTGAAGAATACATACAAAATTTAAAAACTAATAATGAATATGATTATTTTCAAAATGAATTAAATAAAAATAGAACAGGAACTTACTGTGGTGACTTAGTGATAAAGTACGATGGGGAATATCCTATTTGGGTGTTTGTAGAAATTATTCCATATTGTATAATAAACGATTTAAAAGCTTATACATCAAAATATCCTGCAAATTATAGGGTTCTTAATGAAGTGGCTAAAATAGGTATTTCTAAAAAAGTAAGAGACAATAAATTATCAAATACAAGAATGAAACAATTAATAACTTTATTATATTTAAACAAGAACATTACAACAAGCGAAGGTATTTTTAAGCATCAAATAGAAATATTACAAGAACTAAAGAACAGAATAGAACGTCATATTGATTATTATAATACAAATGAGTTAGTACAAAGTAATTTAAAATTCTTGAATAAAATTATTGACAATTGGTACACTAATAGCATATAATATATATTATAGAGAAAAAGAAATGCCTTTTGCGGAGCTATGTTCTTAGAGCGTGGCTCTATTTTTCTTTTTATATAAAAACTATAAAGCAATATTATCAAATTTTGTTATTTTAACACCTAATAGTGTGAAAACATTATTAGGTGTTATTTTTTTATGCAAATTTTAAAAAGATTTTTTTTAATTACCCATTTTTTATGTTTAGATGGCATTTACCTAGTAGAGAGGGAAAATTTTTTTCAAATTATTTAAAAAATTACCCATTTTTAATATTTTCAAGACATTATTATATAGAAGGGTAAAAGTATATTTGAAAACATCTTCGCTTTTTTACATTAAATGAATTTATATATAACCCTTAAAAGCACTATTTCCAAATACACTTAAATTTAAGTGTCATAACAAGCCATTTTCTTTAATAATCTGTATTAGATAAAATTATTGAAAAGGAGTTGATATAAATAGTGAATAAAGATAAGCAAGAAATAAAAAGTCAAAACTTCAAAGTACGGAATGTATATCAGACTATCTAGAGAAGATGGCGACAAACAAGAAAGCGAAAGTATCGGTAATCAAAGAAAAATTTTGCAAAGATATATAAAGGAAAACAGTTTAACACTTATCAAAGAATACATTGATGATGGTGTGTCAGGTACAACTTTTAATAGGCCTGGGTTTAATGAGTTATTACAAGATATTGAAAATAAAAGTATTAATATGGTTATTACTAAAGACTTATCTAGACTTGGTAGGGACTATATAAAAACTGGAGAGTACATAGAAAATTATTTTCCAGAAAAGAATATTAGATATGTTGCAATAACAGATGGAATAGACACTTATATTGATAGTACAAATAACGATATAACACCTTTTAAAGCAATTATGAATGATATGTATGCAAAAGATATTTCAAAGAAAATTAGAAGCGTTTATAAAGAAAAACAAAAGCAAGGTGAATATTTGTGTAGTATACCTGCATATCGGTTATAAAAGACATCCTAGTATTAAAAATAAGCTAGTTATTGATGAAAATGTATCTGATGTTGTAAGAAAGATTTTTGATATGTATGCGAATGGTCATGGTGCAGTTGAAATAGTAAATTATTTAAATAAGAATAATTATCTATCTCCAACAGGCTATAGAAAAACTGGAGTGGTACAAGGGTTCCGGAGAACCCACCCACAGTTTCAGCCGTGATGGTGGGTCGTTTTTTTATAACTGGAATGAAGTAACTCTATGCAATATGCTTAAAAATGAGGTATATATTGGAAATACCGTACAAAATAAAAAGACAGTTGTATCATATAAGGTAAAGAAAATTAGAAATGTTGAAAAGGAAAATCAAATACGAGTAAATAATACACATGAACCAATCATAGATAAAGATGTATTCGAAAAAGTAAATAGCATTTTAGAAAAGAGAGGATCAAATACAAAGCTTAAATACGACTACTTATTAAGAGGTCTGCTTTATTGTTATCATTGCAAAAGAAAATTGCAAATTGTGCTTAAAAAAAATTCAAGGAAAAATAGCACATCACATCCATATATAACTTGCGCAGGTCATAAATCAAGAGGGTGTTACCCACTAAATATTAATTACGAAAAGTTCGAAAAACATATTCTTTATATAGTAAAAAAGATTGCCCAAATCTATGCTGATAAAGAAGTTTTTTATTCAATTTATGAAAAGTATCAGAACAAAATTCTTGATATAAAAGAAAGATTTAAAAGAAAAATCGAACAAATAGATATAGCAATTTATGAGATAAACAATAATTTAGATAAGATGTATATGGATAAATTAAAAAATGTTCTTTTAGAGGAAGACTATATAAGATATTCACAAAAATTCATCTTTGAAAGAACAAATTTAATGAAACAAAAGGAAGAATTACAACAAAAATTAATCCAAACAGAAGAAAAAGTCAATTTAAAAAATAAAACAAAAGAAGAAAAAGAATTAGATGTATTAATAAGAAATTTTTTGAATTTAGAGCAAATTGATAAAATGTATTTATATCGTTTAATCAATAAAATAGAAATTGATAAAGATAAAAATGTATACATACATTTTAACTTTTCAAAATTAAATTCTATTAATGAAAACTTAGATGAATTTATCAAAATTGAAGAAATAATAAATGAAAACAATCAAAAACGCAAAGTCGTATAATTAAGTAGTTATAAGTCTTTACAAATTAGTTGGTATTTTTTTATACACACTTGTGGAATTGGCTAACTTCCATATATTAAATTTTATAATTAAAATAAAAATATTTACAGGAGCAAGGTGTTTTATAGCATCTTGTTTTTTGATTTACTAAAAAATTACATTTTTTAATGAATAGTAATTGAAATTCTCATAAAAATGTGATATAAAAGTTACAGCCTACATAATTTAAAAGCTTATTTTTAATTATTTATATTTTAATTTTATTTATAGTCTTTTTTATAATTCTATTATGTTTAAATTCTTGAAAAACTCCTCATTTTATGATATTAAATATAAGGGTGAAAAAATAAATGAATAAAAATAAATTAGAAAAAATTGGAATAGTAATTTTGGCGATTGTAATTCTTATAGTAATGTTTATAGGAATTAACGAAAGTAGTAAAAATGAAAATGTTGTAAACAAAATAGAAAATAATAAAATTTCTTATGAAATAGATAATATTCCTGATTATAGTGGAGAAATTTATGTTTTAATAAATAATGATATTCCTGAATTTTCATTAGAAGATTTGAATATTGAAGAAGATTATTATTCAAATTTAAAAGATGAAAAAGTACGGAATGGCAATGATTAAAACTTGTTGGAACAAAGCAAATGAAGATGAAGAGAAAGATGATTATAGTTCTATTAATCCAACTGGTTTTAAACAGAAAAAATATGAAACTAATATTGTTCCAGGTGGCTACCTTTATCATAGATGTCACATAATTGCATGGAAACTTGGAGGTTTAGATGTAGATAGAAGAAATTTAATGACTGGAACGCAAAGTTTTAATGTGAATGGTATGAAAAAATTTGAAGATAAAGTTTATAACTATTTAAAACAAAATCAAAGTAATCATGTTTTATATAGAGTGACACCATATTTTGATGATAACAATGAACTTGCAAATCGGTGTAAATATAGAAGCATATTCTATTGAAGATAATGGAAAATTACAGTTTAATGTATATGTATATAATGTGCAAGATGGAATTGTTATTGATTATGCAACTGGAGAAAGTAAATTAAAAAATTAGGAGGAAAAAATTATTGGATTTAAATTTATTTGAAGACAGAAAAAACAATAATAATTTTGTAGAAAAATTTATAGGAGAATTAAAAAATTCATTAGAAAAAATAATGAAAAGAGAAGAAAATATGAAAAATGAAAATAACGATTTAGAAGAATATAATTTATTCGAAAAAAGGAAAATTTTTTTAGACAATAAAAGTAGAAAAGGTAATGATTTAGCTTGGATTGCTGATGAAAATTCCGTATGTATATCAGAACATGGTGATGGCGGATTATGCTTTATATCTGAAATAGATTTACCTCATAATGTAAATGTTCGGCGAAGTTTATGAAAAAATAGATGGAAAGTATGTTTATAATAAAAACTTAACAGAAGAAATCAATAAAATTGTAAAATCTGATTGACCAATACACAACTGTTTTATATAATAAAAAGAAAGATTTTGTCAATAGAGGTGGAAGTTATTAAAACTTTCACCTCTAATATTTGCTTTCCATCCAGAAGTAAATGGTATTTGTGGAAAGTTATTAGCTATTCCTTTTGCAAAATTAAACACTTCAGAATTAGGAATAATTTCTCCTGTAACCAAATCTACCCCATCTGGATTTACCATTGGTACAATATATATTGTTGTATTTTCATATAATAAATTAGCAGATACGCCATATATATTTAAATTATTTTTATAAGTATAACAATAATCTGATAGGAATTTCATTAACACCACTGATGTTATCCATTCATTAGCATGGTATGATGCAGAATAAAAAACTTTTTTATCCCCTTTCCCTATTTTTACATAAGGTATATCTTTTCCTAGTATACTTTTTCCTATAGTTCCTATCTCAATAAATGGATAAAGTAATTTTAAAGAACCTAAATTTATATTTAGTATACTTGAACTGTAACTTATATTAGTTGGAACAATAAAGTTTAATGCTCCATTTATGTATGGACTTAGTGCATTCCATGTATTAGTTCCAACTATACCATCTGCTGTTAATCCAAAACTTCTTTGAAAATATAACACTGAATTGTAGGTATTTTTTCCATAAATACCATCAATCTTTCCATTGTAAAATCCTAGTTTTTGTAATAGATTTTGTAAAAATTCTACCATAGGGCCGGTAGAGCCATTTTTTAAAGTTTTCATATTATAATGTATGATATATTTTTAAATTGTGATACATTATTTGTTTTATTAAATCTAATTTTCTTTTCCCTATCTGCACAAAAATTCATCTACTTGACATTGACAGTTTGGTCCTTCTATTTTTATATTTCTAATTCTCTCCAACATATTATTACATTTTTCTACATCTTTTTTACCTGGTACAATTTTAACTAAACCATAATCTATAAATTTTTTTACAAATACATTAGATAAATTTTTCATCTGATGTTTTCTATTTGACCATATCCAAAATTTATCATTATTCTCATCCTTTAAATTTACTAATACAGTGTATTTTTTACCATTTTGCATATTCTTTTGTGAATATCCACCATATAAAGTAATTTTTCCATCATTAGTGATATATTCTTTTATGGCTCTTCTATAAAATCTAAAAATGTCTATACCACTCTTTAACTTTGAAGCATGTTCAGTTATTTCTCTATCTGAGAATAATATATTTAACTTGTCCTCTAATGACAATGTTGGTGAGTCTAAATTTAATCTTTCAAAAGCATTTTCTAGATAATCATCTTTACTATTTATATAACCTATTTTTTTCATTACATCATCAAGATCTTGTTCTGATAATTTTGTAAGACAATCCTGACCTTTATCTATAGTTCCGAAATTTTATCCATCTTCTTCCTGTCTGTATATTTTCTAAATCCCATTCTATATCAGCTTTAATATATTTTCCATCCTTAGTTTTGAGAACTGGAGATATGTGTTCGCCGGGTTTGAAGATACTGTAATCATTCTTAGTTAACATAGTATCGCCTATAATGTATACATCTAACCCTAATTTTTCTGCTATTTCTTTATACATTTTGGTAGCAGTAACACAAATAAGCTGTCTTTTATTTTCTTTTTTTCTGGTATTTCTATACACACATGATTCATATATTTTTTCTCTAGCTTTATTATCAGCCCAATAATATCTTGAGCTAAAACTTCTTTCTTTAGCCATTTTGTACATTATAAATGCAGATAGTTCCACTTCATTTAAATCGTTTGGCATTTCTTCAATAATTTCATTAAAAATTTGTTGTTTACTTTTTGTCTTTCCCATAATAATTTTACATTCCTTTTATATAATTTACTGCTGTATTAATTGCTTTTTCTAATTCTCCCTCTTTTTTCATTCTGTGATCAGCACCAATAATCTTTTCTATTTTACCTTTTGTATTTTTTTCTTTAATAAATCTAATTGAATCATCTATTGGAGCCATATTATCTTCTGTTCCTTGGATAATTAATAGTTCTTCATTTTTATTATATATTTCAAAAAGTTTATTATTTTTTAATTCCTCGTAAAACTTATAAGATACCCTTATTTCTTTTTCATATCCCAATATTGTATAACCTCTTTTTTTGAAATCACTTATATCTTCTCTAATTATAGAGTTTTCAAATATTTCATCCATACATATCGCAGGTGCTCTTAGTACAATGGAGAAATAATTGTTTGAATATTGATTTATTTTTAACAATGTTACATATGCACCAAAGCTGGTTGCAAAGATTCCTATTGGCTTTTGAGGATATTTCTCTGCAACATATTCCTCAACAGTTATTAAATCATTTATGCAATTTTTTACCAGATAATCTTCCCCTTTTGCACTACTTTCTCCATGTGCTGGAAAATCAAAGGCAATTACTAAAATATTTTCATTAATAAGTTTTTGTGCTAATAATTCTATGGCAGAGCTTTCTTTATCTCCTCCAAATCCATGACACGCAATTATTACTTTATCAATTTTGTTTGGCTTATATTCCTTTATAGGAATTGCATAATTATTTTTACCTTCAATTTGCATTATTTTGTTCTCCTTAATTTATTTTTTTTATATTATCAAAAAGAAATAAAATTTTCAATACTAAATATTAATTTTATAAAATATTACTGTAAATTGCTAATTTTGATGCTCTTTTTTGCCAGCTGTGAATTGTACAATACAAATAATAAGAGAACAGTTTATTAAATTTTTAATAAGCTGTCCTCTTATAATCTTTCTTAAAAATTAAAACAAATAAATCACTTAATCAAGTACACTGCTTTAAAGAAGTTCACAAACACCAATGATACGGTGTTCATGATCTTAATGAAAATGTCCAGAGACGGTCCCGCTGTATCCTTCAAAGGATCGCCTACTGTGTCACCAACTACGGCAGCAACATGTTCTTGCGTTCCTTTATTCCCTTTGGATTCAATGAATTTCTTAGCATTATCCCATGCTCCTCCACTGTTTCCAAAGAAAATAGCAAGTAATATTGCTGACACAATTGCTCCAAATAATATTCCAGCTACAAATTCTGGTCCAAACAAAAATCCACCAGCTACTGGAATAACGATTGAAATCAGAGCCGGAGCTTTCATTTCTGCTAAGGCTCCATTTGCAGCAATCTCGATACAATTCTTATAATCGGGCTTAATTTTTCCTTCTCGTAAGCCTACGATTTCATTGAATTGCCGCCTTACTTCTCCTACCATCTTTTCTGCACACTTCGAAACTGATTCAATAAGCATGCCTGAGAAGAACCATATTATTGCTCCTCCTACTATTACGCCAAAGAATATTCTAGGTTTCAAAACATTTAGCGTAATATCTATTACATCTATTGATGTATAGCTGTACATGTAGGAGTTTAACATCGAAATGGTAGCAAAAGCTGCAGATCCAATTGCAAATCCTTTTCCGATTGCTGCGGTCGTGTTTCCTACTGAATCTAGCTTGTCAGTGATTACACGAACCTCACTTTCAAGTCCAGCCATCTCGGCTATTCCACCTGCGTTATCGCTGATCGGCCCGTAAGTGTCTACCGACACTGTAATTGCAACAAATGATAACATTCCAACGGCTGCCATCGAAATACCATATGTTCCAGCTATAGCAGATGAAACATATACTCCAACACCAATTATAGCACATGATGCCAGATTTGATTTCATACTGCCTGAAAGCCCTTGGGTGATATTAAGAGCCGTTCCCATTTTTGATGCTCTTGCGATTTTCAATGTTGGCTTATAATCATAACTAGTATAGTATTCGGCAACCATACCAATTAATATACCACTTACGATACCAACCACTGACGAAATCCACGGAGATATAATACCAAATTTGAAAGGCAAATCTCCAAGATTTTCTCCTCTGAGCAACCCCATTGTTAGGATAAGGTTCAATAATCCTGTCAATCCTGCTGACATCCATGTAGCTATGTTTAGCTCCTTGTGAGGGTCATTCCCGTCTTTTTTGGATAGTGCAAATGCTAGACCCACAATACATGATATCAAGCCAAACCCCGAATATGCAATAGGATAAATAACCAACTTTTCCATCAATTCTTTGCTAAAGTTCAAGCCATTTGCCTGAAAACTCAAGAAAATGAATAATGGAGCTATCATTGCACTTACGATTGAGCCGACATTGCTCTCTAACAAATCTGAACCCAGCCCTGCGGTGTCACCAACGTTGTCGCCAACGCAATCTGCAATAACTGCAGGATTCCGCGGATCATCTTCTGGAATGTTTTCCTCAGTTTTACCGACTAGGTCAGCGCCCATGTCAGCAGCCTTGGTAAAAATTCCACCGCCAACACGGAAGAACATTGCTACCATTGAACATCCAAGTGCATAAGACGAAAATATCATTGATATAGGTGTGAATGATATATTCATCCAATTAGTAATAGTACTTATATCTAACAAATAACGTTCAAATAAAAAATATACTATTACCAAACCTATCAAGGAATAAGCTGCTACACTTAATCCCATGATACTTCCACCTCTTAGAGCAACTTTTTGGGCCTTTCCAATACTTTTCGTTTCTCTTGCAGTATTGGTTACCCGAACATTTGCGTAGGTCGCCATTTTCATTCCAAAAAGTCCTGCGAGAGCACTCATTACTGTTCCAATTAAGAGTGCAACTGCACTTGGAATAAAAAATACCACTGCTTCAATTGCAGCAGTCACTGCAACTACAATAGCTAACACCTTATATTCCTTCTTCAAAAAAGTATTAGCCCCGAGCCTAATGGCAGAAGCAATTTCTACCATCTCCTTTGTTCCTTCTCCAATAGCTTTTACATTGGTATAATTCATAATTGAATATGTTACACCTAAAACAGCCATGAAGAACACAATAATAACTAATAAACTCATTTTTATCATTACCTCCTTAAAGTAACAATAATGTGCTTGGTTTACGGGTTACAAAAGATATAAATATCCTCCTTTCTTTATTTGTTTTATAAGAAATTTTTCTGCATAGCAAAATATAAGCTAAGCATATAAATTATATCAAACTTTTTATGTAAATTCAATACTTTTTTGATATTTTACTGAATATAACCCTTCAAGTTAGTAAAAAAGAAAACTCTCTCATTATGAGAAAGTTTTCTTTTTCAAGTTTACTCTCCGTGTGCCCATCTTATTACTGAGCACAGGTTGCAATCAATTCCTAAGCAACCATCGCAACAGTCTGTTTTGACTGTTACTTCAAAAAACTCCAAGGTTGCCCCTTCTGGAAGTTTTGTAGCCCCTTCTGGAAGCCTGGGACCCCTGTACTGCGCCACATACATCACAGTATCCTCATTTAGTGAAATATTCATGCGATTTGCAGGAATATCTCTTCCCAAAATGTTTGAGACAACTGCTGCTGTATCAGCATGTCCAATGGCAGAGATAATATTTTGCGGAATTTTCTCCGCTTTTACCTTCCGGACCCTAATTAATCCGTAGTCCTCAAATGAGACCATGTTTAGTGAGAAAGCATTACATAAGATGTTTGTCATAATGACCTCCTTCCTGTGCCACCCTTAATTACGGTGTGGGCTTATCAGGGCTTATATTAACATTGATACACTTACTATTATAGCATTTCTCATCTAATATGTCAATCTACATAATTATATTCGATTTTTTTACACATATCATTTACTTTTTCACTTGACCTTTTTACATATATAAAATAAAACTAGCATACTAAACGTAAGTTCAATATGCTAGAATAATAAGTTTCTATAACTAATTATTGTAATTCAACAGTTGCTCCTGCTTCTTCTAATTTCTTCTTTAAATCTTCAGCATCAGCTGTTGGAACATTTTCCTTAACTGTTTTTGGAGCTCCATCAACTAAGTCCTTAGCTTCTTTTAATCCTAATCCTGTTGCATCTCTAACAACTTTGATTACTTGGATTTTTTGTGCTCCTGCTTCTTTTAATACTACATTGAAGCTTGATTTTTCTTCAGCTGCTCCTGCTGCTGCTCCACCTGCTACTGGTGCTGCAACTGCTGCTGCAGATACTCCATATTTTTCTTCTATTTTCTTTACTAAATCAGCTAATTCAACTACTGTTAAGCTGTCTATTGATTCTAATATATCATCAACTTTTGCCATTTTAAATTCCTCCTTTTTTATTGCAGACATGGCTGTCTACAATTATAATTTTTTTATTTTTATTTGAATTTTTTAACCTAAAATTCTAAAAGGTTTTAATTTCTTTAACCTAAAATTTTATAATATTTTAATTTCTTTAAGCCTAAATTTTATAAGGTTTTAATTTCTTTAACCTTAAATTTTATAAGGTTACATTTTTTTCTAAATTTTTTAACCTTTTTTGACTTAAATTTAAAAGGTCAATTTGCTTAATTTAAGCATTTGCTGGAGCTTGGGCTCCTTCTTCTGCTTCTTTCTTTATTCTTACTTGGTCAATTGCAACTGCAACTTTTGAAATTGTTTGTAACAATGATCCAGCAAGTTTTGATAAAAGTTCTTCTCTTGATGGAAGTTTTGCAAGTGTAATTATTTCTTCAACACTCATAACTTTTCCTTCAATCATTCCACCTTTAATTTTGTAATTTTCATGTTCTTTAGAGAACTTGTAAACTACTTTTAATGGTGATAAATAATCTTCTGTTGAAGATATTATTGCTGTTGGTCCTTCTAATAAACTATCTAGACCAGATTCTCCATTTAAATCTAATGCTCTTTTTATTATATTGTTCTTTGTTATCTTGCAATATGCATTAGTTTCTCTTAGAGATTTTCTTAGCTTTGCATCTTCATCAACTGTTGTTCCTCTATAATCAACCAAAAGTACTAAATTTGTTGATTTTAAATGTTCAGCTAATTCTTTTACTTTTGTTTCTTTCTTTGCTATGTTATCTTTGTTTGCCATCTTTCTTTTTTCACCTCCTAAACATTTATCTATTTTGTAATTTTAATAACTATATAATTTGTGATATAAATGGCTGTGTTAATTGATATTCCATTTGCAAGTTATGGCTATAGGACATTAAAAAAGTTTAATCTACACAGCCACAAGGCTAAATAGATTAAACTTTCCGTTTACTCTCCTATTTAACCTCGGTAGGACTTACTTTGTGCCTACTATCTTTGGCTATTTATCATAAATTATTTTTGATCTATATACAAACCTGGTCCCATTGTTGTTGCAATGGATACACTCTTTAGATATTGACCTTTTGCTGCAGCTGGTTTTGCTTTAATAATTGCTGACATTATTGCATCATAGTTTTCTTGTAATTTTTCTGTACCGAATGATACTTTTCCAAATCCTAAGTGAATAATGTTATTTTTATCTAGTCTATATTCAACTTTTCCAGATTTAACTTCTGAAATTGCTTTAGTAACATCCATTGTTACAGTTCCTGATTTTGGATTTGGCATTAATCCTTTTGGTCCTAATACCTTTCCTAATCTTCCTACAACTCCCATCATATCTGGTGTTGCTATAACTACATCATAATCGAACCAATTTTCCTTTTCTATTTTAGGAATTAGTTCTTCAGCTCCTACAAAGTCTGCTCCTGCAGATTTTGCTTCATCAGCTTTTGGTCCTTTTGCAAATACTAAAACTTTTAGTGTTTTACCTGTTCCATTTGGAAGTACTACTGTACCTCTAACTTGTTGGTCTGCATGTTTAGAATCTACTCCTAGTTTAACATGTAATTCAACAGTTTGGTCAAACTTAGTTTTAGGCATTTTTTCAATTATACTTAATGCTTCATTTGCAGAGTATAATTTTTTTGAATCTACCAATTTTGCACTTTCTTGGTATCTTTTTCCTCTCTTCATTTTTACCTCCTTTGGTACAACCGAAGCTATGCTTCTCCCAACTTATTATTATTTTTCTACTGTAACACCCATTGAACGAGCTGTTCCAGCAACCATGCTCATTGCAGCTTCTAATGAAGCAGCATTTAAGTCTGGCATTTTTTGTTTTGCTATTTCTTCAACTTGTGCTTTTGAAAGATTAGCAACTTTTTCTTTATTTGGCTTTCCTGAACCTTTTTGAACCTTAGCAGATTTTTTGATTAATACTGCCATTGGTGGCTCTTTTGTAATAAAGTCAAATGATTTGTCTGGATGAACAGTAATTACAACTGGAATTATTAATCCTGCCTGTTTTGCTGTTCTATCATTAAATTGCTTTACGAAGTCCATAATGTTAACTCCGCTACCTCCTAATGCTGGTCCAACTGGTGGAGCTGGTGTAGCTTTTCCTGCTTCTATTTGCAATTTGATGATAATTTCTTTTGCCTCTTGTTTCTTGTCTGCCATTTTTCTGCACCTCCTTTGATTTGTATATAATTTAAAAATAATTTAAAAATAATTTATAAAAAGAATTAGTTTATTACTAACTCATTTTAACTATTGAACCTTTTCAACTTCTGAAAAGTCTAATTCAACAGGAGTTTCCCTGCCAAACATTGATACTAGAACTTTTACCTTATGTTTATCTTTATTTATTTCAGTAACTGTTCCAGTAAAATCTGTAAATGGTCCATTGATAACTCTAATATTGTCGTTTACTTCGTAATCAACATTAACTAATTGTGTATCAAATCCCATTTTTCTAATTTCATAATCAGTAAGTGGAATTGGGTCAGTTCCTGATCCAACAAATCCTGTTACTCCTCTAGTATTTCTAACAATATACCAAGTTTCTTCTGTAACAATCATTTTTATCAAAACATATCCCGGAAATACTTTTTTTAGGTTAGTTTTTCTTTTCCCTTCTTTTATTTCTATTTGTTCTTCCATTGGAACAATTATATCAAAGAAATATTCCTGTAACTCCCTATTTTTTATTGTCTTTTCTAGGTCAGTTTTTACTTTATTTTCATATCCTGAATATGTATGAACCACATACCATCTTGGCTCTAAATCATAATCTTTTTGAGACATATTTAGCCTCCTTATAAATCAATGTTTTTATATTCTATTCTGCAGTATTTGTTTCATTTAATTGCACGCCTTCGTCTATACTTTCATTTGAAACAGTATTGTCTACTGAATTGTCTACAACAGTTTCATTAACAGTTTGTGTACTATTTTGTATTTTTTCAAGTTGTTTTACTTCGAATGAAGTTAATCCCTCGAAAATTAAATCAAGTACAAGAACTATCAAAGCAACAACTATAACTACTACTATAACTACTGTTGTGTTCGTAGCAAGTTCTTTTTTATTAGGCCAGATAACTTTTTTAAGTTCTGCTTTAAAATCTTTAAACCAGTGTTTTTTATTTTTGCTATCTTTCTTTTCTGCCTTTTTTGCTGCTTTAGTTTCTTTTTTACTTAATTTTTCTGCTTTTTTATCTTCTTCTAAAGTAACTTCTTCTTTCTCTGTTACTTCTTCTTGTATTTCTTCATTTTCTACTTCTTCTACGGGTGTTTTAGTTTTTACTACGTTTTTACTGCTATTAACTTTCTTTTTCTTCTTTTTAGCCATTTTTATTCCTCCCATTAAATACAAGGACTATTTTGTTTCTTTATGTGCTGTTGTTTTTTTGCAGAATTTACAATACTTCTTTAATTCTAGTCTTTCTGAATTATTCTTCTTATTTTTATCTGTAACATAGTTTCTATTGTGACATTCTGTGCACTCTAAAGTTATATGTTCTCTTGCTCCTTTTGTTGCCATTTTATACACCTCCAGCGTAAAATCTTTTCTAGCGTATGTGATAACTACACATACGCTAGATTATTTTATCATAAATTTATAATTGTGTCAACCCTTATTTTATTTAAGTTTCCGTATTTTTTGAAAAAAATTATTATATTTATCTAAATTGACTTAACTTTTTGTATTTTAATTTTGTAGCCAAACCTCCTCTTATGTGCCTTTCTGCCTTATTTTCGTCTAGTACTTTTCTTACATCCTCATACAATGATGGGCTTACTTCTTTAAGTCTTTCTGATACATCTTTATGTACTGTGCTTTTGCTTACTCCAAATTTTTTCGCTGCTCCTCTTACCGTATCTTTTGAATCTATTATATAGTGTGC
>CANQLO010000038.1 GCA_947624715.1 uncultured Clostridia bacterium | reverse complement strand
TCTCCATTTCTACACAAAAATATAGTGTATAAATTTTATTATTGTTCTAAAATCTACACACTATATGATACACCATCAAAGAAAATCTCAAGTAATAAACTATATAGTAGTTTACTTGAGATTTTCTCATGTTAATATACTAATGAAAATTTTATAAATGTTTATTAAAAAGTGATATGCACTTCGAGTTAAAATTATAAAACTTGCAAAAAATTCAATTTTGTTGTAAAATTAGATTAATTGGTGATTTCAAGGAGATAATATAGAAAGGAGGCAAAGAATTATGACATTAAATGGTATAGTTGAAGCTTTTAAAATAAATAAAGAAAATCTAGAAAAAGCTTGTGAACTTGATGAAACTGATTTTAAATTTAGCATAAATAAAGCAGTTGATATACTTAATAGATTTAAAGAGTTCAAATCAGCTTTTATAGATAAAAAATCATTAGTTGTAACAAATGGTAATCCATATATTACAATAATTCTTTGCATGCAAGCAATTTCTCAAAATATCTCTTTAACTATTAATGTGCAGGATACGATGATTACACTAAATTCAGAAATTGTTAAGGTTTTAAATTCAAATTTAGGAAATGACGGACCAAAGATTACAAGATATATGTCACCTAAGGAATTTGTGAATTCAGACTTTGATGATATAGTCGTAATTGATGATAAGACAAAATATTTCTTTTTAAGAGATGAGCTTAAATTAAAAGTTAGATATGTATCACTTTTAAATGTTGACCTATATACAGATTCAGATGAATTATCTTCATTAACTAATACAATTACTGATTATTGTAATCAAGAACATATTGGTATAGATATTCATAAAGATAAATCTATTGATGACTTTGTAAATGAAGCGAATAAATATGAAAGTGGAAATGTAGCTTTGATTTTGACTAAAGAAAAAGTAAATCAAATGGATATTTATGATAAACTATCAGATAAAAAAGTATATTTAAATTGTAATCCATTTTCGAAAATAGAAGTTGATGTTGCACTTAAAAATATTCTTAAATAGTGTCAATGAGGACGGAAATTGTCAATGAGGACGGAGATTTTTGACAGTGACAATTAGAAAGATATAATATAAAAAATATTTTTGCAATAATTGACAAAATTAGCTTTTAAGTTTACAATATATCTAGGAGAAAATTATGCAAAAATCAGTCTATTTATATAAATACATATTTGCATTAATAATAGCCATAGCCGTAGTTATAGCTATTATTTTTGGTATTCGTAAATTTAAAAGTAATTCATATGCAGTTGAAGAAAAATCAAAAGCTGGATTTTTAGAAATAGAAGTACCAATTACAAAACAAAAAGCTTCTAAGCATGTAGATATAGAAAATATAATATCTAAAAATGAACAAGAAGTAATAACAGAAAAAATAGAAAGACAAGAAACAGATATAGAATTTACGACTTTGTACAGACAAAATGATTCTTTGGCAAAAGGAAAAATACAGACGCTTCAAGAAGGACAAGATGGTAAACAAGATGCAATAATAAAAAAGATTTATAAAAATGGAGAACTGATTTCAGAAGAACAAATATCATCAGAAATAAAGCAAGTATCAATAGACAAAATAGTTGAAGTTGGAACAGCAGCATTTTCAAATAATTATGTCCCAATAGTAGGAGATAATCTAAAGGTTACTTCTAACACATTAGCAATAAGAGTAGAACCTAATGAGGATGCAAAAAAGCTTATTACTATACATATAGGAGATGTAGTTACATTAAAAGCTAAAGAAGGTAATTGGTACTATGTAGAATATCAAACTTATTTAGGTTGGACACCTATGGACTGCTTGACATATGTGAATCCAAATGGAACAGGAGACGGAGACGAAAACAATCATCAATATACAAGAGAAGAGCTTAGTCAAGATTTAGGATTTAGTATGCTTTTAAATAAAAAAAGTGGATTAAGCTTAGAACAATTTAAGAAAGTTCTAGAAAATGATGCTAGTGATAAAAATAATGTATTTACCGAAAATGCAGAATATTTCTATTATGTAGAACAACAATATAATATAAATGGATTATTTGTTGCAGCTGTTGGAATACATGAAAGTGCATGGGGTACATCTTCAATATCTTTAGATAAAAAGAATTTATTTGGATATGGCGCCTATGATAGAGATCCATCAGGAAGTGCTTCAATGTTTGAAACTTACTCACAAGGAATAGATTTAGTCGCAAGAGTATTTGTTAAGTATTATTTAAATCCGGCAGGAACGGATATTTACAATGGAGAGAAGGCAGTAGGTACATATTATAAAGGTGCAACATTAACAGCTGTTAATAAATCATATGCTACAGATAAAAATTGGGCAAATGGAGTTTATAGATGGTTAATGTATTTGTATAATAAATTGTAAAATTTACTTGCTATTTTGTTAAAGTTAGTGTATTATTATATAAGATATAAAGGAGGATAATATATCATGAAAAAAATCATACCATGTTTCGTGATATTTGTATGTTTATTTTGCATATTTTGCATAGGTTCAAGTTATGCTGCAAATACTACAGATGAGATAATATCAAATGAAACAAAGAGTAAATTAGTTGAAATAAAAGATCAAGAATTACAATCAATGGAAGAGTTTAAAGAATCATATGGAAGTGATACATATGGTTTAGTAGCATATATTTTAAATAAAGTAAGAATTTACAGTATTCCATTCGGAATTTTAGGAATTGCAATAAGTGCAATATATCAATATGTAATCGGTATTAGACACTTAGAATCTAGATACAAAGGATTTAACACAATGATTGCAGTAATAACTTTATTGGTAATATGTCAAGTATTACCGCTAGTATTTGCAATTATAGTAAAAGGTTGGAGGGGTTAAACGAATGAAAGTTTTATTTGCAGTAAGTAATGATAATATTACAACATCAGTTGTAAATAAATATCAACAAAAATATAAGGAGATAATTACAAGCAAAAATGTTTATTACTTTAATGCAATAATAAAAGAATTACAAAGGGATAAATCTTATGACTCCATTGTTATAGGAGAAGATTTAGAACCTATCTCGAATAATAATTATGAATCTATTGATAAATTTTTATTTGAAAAATTAGATGGAATAAGTGATGAGGCTTCAAAGCCAACAGGCGAGGATATTCCTATAATTTTTATATGTTCAGATAGAAGAACACAATCAGATCAATTATTAATAAAATTATTTGGAATAGGCATTTATAATGCAATAATAGGAAATGATAGAAGTATTGATACAGTTTGCAACTTAATATATAAACCTAGAAATAAGAAAGAAGCAAAAAGTTATTATAGAGTAGAAGCAGAAGAAGTTGGATTATACGAAAAAGAAAATGACCAAGATGTAAGCGAAAGTGAAATTCAAAATATTTTAGCTCATTATAGAAAAATAGGGGCAAATGTAAAAAAGTGTGTTGAAAGTTTTGATAGCATTGCTGACCAATATAATGAGACTCAATTGAGAGTAATAATAAATTTCTTACCAAATGAAGTTAAATCAATCTTAGAGACAAATTCAAGTAGATATCAAAAGCTTATGAAAAAAGGAACTGTGTTATCTGATGGAACATATAGTCAATATCAAAAACAAAATCCAAAAGTCCCAGGAAATTTAGATTTTATAACTAAAGATTTAGAAAAAACAACAATGACAAAACCAGTAATTATACCATCAACTATAAATATAAATAAAAATCAAGCACAAAATATGCAACCAAGACAAAATCCGCAATACAACATAAATCAGACACAAATGAGGCAAACTCCAGTAGTACCACAGAATAATATGCAAACAGTGCAAAATAATGCACAAAATATAAATCAAGCCATACAAGGAGTTAATAGAGAAAGTATGCAATCATTAAATAATAATAATCAATTTAATACAAATATGAATTCTCAGGAAGTAGTACAAAAAAGAGGAAGGGGTAGACCAAGGAAGATTTCTGCAACACCAGTATCAATGCCAACTGAAAACTTGAATCAAGTACCAATGTCTGCGCCAGTAAATAATGTAAATCAAGTGCCAATGTCTGCACCAGTAAATAGTGTAAATCAAGTGCCAATGTCTGCACCAGTAAATAATGTAAATCAAGTGCCAATGTCTGCGCCAGTAAATAATGTAAATCAAGTGCCAATGTCTGCACCAGTAAATAATGTAAATCAAGTGCCAATGTCTGTGCCAGTAAATAATACAAATCAAATGCAACAACCAACAAATATAAATTCACAAAATGGATTAGTACCACAAATGCAAGATATGCATCCATTACAACAAAATGCAAATCAGGAACCAAAAAGAGGAAGAGGTAGACCAAGAAAGGTAGTTGCACCGGTTCAGACTCAGGAACAAACGACAGTTGCACCACAGGTAGTAAATCCTATGTCGGTATCTGCACCACAACCAGAAACAGTAAGAACTATACCACAGGTGGAAAATCCTGTTTCAGCATCTGCACCACAACCAGAAACTTTACCAGGACTCGAAGAACTAGAACCAATACAAGTACCAGCATTTACTCCAGAACCTCAATCAGAAACAAGTGAACAGAAAAAAAATGCATTTGATGATGTACTTCCTGGCTTAGAAGAAAATGAAGATACAGTTGACTTATTTAGTATGGATCCATTAGATGATGTAATGCCAAGTAGCGAAAGTGCAGTACTTCCAGGTTTCGATAATGATATAGAATCTACAGAATCAAATACTCAAAATAATGACGAAAACGCAAATTTATTTGACTTAGATATAGAAGATACAACAACATCAAATCAAGATGAACAATCAGGTGTAAATGATATAGATAGTTTATTAAATGGAGATTTATATAATAATGATATAAATAGTAATCCATATAGTACAAATACGAATAGCAATATAAATAACAATTTAAACAATAATATATATAATAATTCATATAATCAATATGAACAAAATTTACAAACACAAAATAGCAACATGAATAATCAATTTCAACCAAATACACAGACGCAAAATAGCAACATAAATAACCAATTTCAATCAAATTCACAAACACAAAATAACAATATGAACAATGGATATGAACAAAATTTACAAACACAGAATAATAATATGAATTTATATAATCAAAATCCATATGGTAGCAACATGAATCCATATGGAGAAAATGCATATCAAAATCCATACAATACTCAAAATAATATAAATAGTTTAACAAATACAAATGAATCTCAAAATGTGTATCAAAGTAATAATGTAGTAGCATCAAGTGGAAAGATAACTGCATTTGTAGGAACAACTAAAAATGGAACATCTTTTATAGTAAATAATCTAGCACAACTACTTTCTCAAAACGGAGTAAAAACAGCAATACTAGATTTAACAAAAAATAAAAATTCATATTATATGTTTACTGATAATGATGCAAACTTAATGAAAAAAGCAACAGATAGTATAAAAAATCTATCAAATGGAATTGTAGATGGATTACAAGTAAATAAAAATTTAACGGTATTTACATCTTTACCAGAAGAAATAGAAGATTTTAATGATGATGTAATATTAAGAACACTATCAAATAATTTTGAAATAACATTACTTGACTGTGATTTTAGTACACAAACACAATATTTTACATCTGCAAATGAAATATATTTAATACAATCTATGGACACATTCACAATACAGCCATTAACACAATTTTTGAGTGACTTGAAACTAAAAAATGCATTGGATGAATCTAAATTACGAGTTGTTATAAACAAATATGTAAGACTAAAAAGATTAGATGAAAAACTTATAATTGGTGGAATGTCAAAATATAATGAACCATCAATGACTTTACAAAGAGATTTATTTAATGCACAAACAGTAAAATATGTTACAATACCATTTGAAATGGACACATACGCAAGATACTTAGAATCTATTGCAATGTGTAATTTAAGTTTAAATGGATATTCACAAAATTTCTTAATGGGATTAGAAAATTTAAAAAATATGGTATATCCTCTTGTATCAGGAGGAAGTGTAAACTCAAATCCGCAAAATAATACAGAAGAAAAACGTGGATTATTTGGAGGAAAAAAGAACAAACAACAACCGGCTCAAACAACTCAATTCTCAAACAATGTAAATGATACATTGAATAAAATGAGAACAAATAATTTTTAAAAAAGTAAAGAGGTGATGTCTTTTGGCATTAGGCATTATAGTAATATTAGTATTTGTAGTAATGCTTTTAATGATATATAATTATTCAGTTCATAAGAAAATTGATACATTTACTAATTTAAATCAAAGAGTAACAAGCCTAAATGTATTGCAAGAATTTATGAATACTCTTGGTGAAAATTCTACAATAAAAGAAAAATTAGAAAATATAAATGATATCTTAATTAATAAATACGCCATCAAATACTCCACAATAGTAGTATTTGATGGAGCTGAATATAAAATTAGAGCATCTAACGTAGATCAAAAACATTGGGAAGCTCTTAAAAATCTTCAAAGTGACCCTGTGTTTGGAGATAGTATAAAAACAGCCACTCCAAAATATGTAACAGTAGAAAACGAAAATGAAAAATTACCTTACCAAAAGATGGAGTTTGGAAGAGCAAAATGTGCAATATTTTTTCCTTTATATGTTGACAATGTATATATTGGATATTGGATTATAGAGGGAAGCATACCTCATGAATTTGACAAAATAGATACAACAATATTAGAAGTAGTAAGAAATAATATAGTTACAATACTAAAAACAGTTGAAAATCAATCAACAATTGAAAATATAGTTAGAGATGATTTATATTCTGGACTTAAATCAGCAGAGTATTTATATGGAGAAGGTAAAAAGGTTATTGATAAATATACAACATCAGCTATTTGTATATTTAAGATAACTAACCTTCCAAACATAAATACTGAAATTAGTAGAAAGACCGGTGATAAAGTTGTTACAGAAGTTTCAAACTTTGTAAAAAATAATTTGGGAAGAGAATATATATTTGTAAGATATATGGGACCAAAATTTGCAATAGTTTTTTCTGGAGCAGATGTAGGTGGAGTAAATAATTTTATGCAAGGAATAAAAAATAGAATAGAAGATATGAAAATAACAGCAGCAGATGATTATTATCAATATGAAGAAGATAATGACGAGAATAATCAAAATAATGAAAATTATGAAGAAGTTGTAGTAAGTCCAAAATTAAGAATAGCAATTTCTACATATTATAAAGGAACATCGTTAGATGGAGCATTAAAAAAGGTTGAAGAATATATAGACTTATCAGAAGAAAATACGATAAATATGCTATAAAGGAGGATATCTATATGGCAACAGATGAGACAGTAAGTTTTAAGGTCGAAAGAGAAGAAAATGCAAGAACTAAAGAAATTCTTAAAGAAGTTTATGAAGCACTGAAAGAAAAGGGATATAACCCAATAAATCAAATAGTTGGATATATTTTGTCAGGAGATCCAACATATATAACAAGTCATAAAGAAGCACGTAATTTAATTAGACAAATAGAAAGAGATGAACTTCTTGAAAAAATGGTAAAAGAATATATTGATATTGATAAAGAGAATTAAAAATTAAGGAATTATTAAATGAGTAGAACGTTAGGAATAGACTATGGAACTGTAAGAACAGGAATAGCAATAACAGATGAATTAGGTATTACTGCACAAGGATTAGAAACAATAACATCAAACGGTAGTGATAAGATAATATTAAGAAGATTAGAAGAGTTAATAAATGAATATGATGTTAATTGTTTGGTGCTTGGTAATCCAATTAATATGGATGGAACAAAAGGAAAAAGAGCTGAGGAAACCGAGCTCTTTTTGCATAAGTTGAAATCTAGATTTAATAAATTAAATATTGTACAAGTTGATGAAAGACTGACATCTGTTGAAGCACATAAGACTATGAACTTTCTAGAAATAGACAATAGAAAGAAAAAACAGATTGTCGACACATTGGCTGCAGTGTATATTTTGGAAAGTTACATAAATAAAAAATGATTTTGATAAGCAAATAACATGCTTTCGAGTTACAGGATAATAGTTTTAATAAAGAAAAATACTGAAAGTCAGCTTTCGAACACTTAATAATAAAAAAGCTTGATTTTTATGAGTTTTTAGTGTAAAATAGATAGAGTGTCAAAAAAATGAATAAAAAATAAAAAGGGGGAAATAATAATGGCAGTATATAGTGCAGGAGATTTTAGAAACGGCACAACATTTGAAATGGAAGGAAATGTTTATAGGGTAGTTGAATTTCAACATGTAAAACCAGGAAAGGGCTCAGCATTTGTTAGAACAAAAATTAAAAATGTTATAACAGGAAGTGTTTTAGAAAAAACATTTAACCCATCAGAGAAATTCCAATCAGCTGAAATAGAGAAGAGAGAAATGCAATATTTATATGCAGATGGTGATTTATATTATTTTATGGATAATGAAACATATGAACAAATGCCTTTAAATAAAGAACAAATTGGAGATAGTTTAAAATATTTAAAAGAAAATATGAATGTAAAAATTCTTTCATACAAAGGAAATGTATTCTCAATTGAACCACCAATGTTTGTTGAGCTTGCAGTAACATATACAGAACCTGGATTTGCTGGAAATACAGCCACAACATCAGGAAAGCCTGCAACACTTGAAAATGGTCTAGAAATAAATGTTCCTATGTTTGTAAATATAGGAGATGTTATTAAAATAGATACTAGAACAGGAGAGTATCTAGAAAGAATCTAGAAATTAGAAAGGATTATTTATGACAAGTCTAAGTGAATTATATAAAAGCTTAATCACAGATTTAGAAAAAAATATTAAAGATCAAGATGAACTTGAAAAAGTAAAAGATAAAATATCTGAAATGATGATAAGTTTTGTTGATTCTATGAATTCTATGATGGATGTACATGAAAGACAAGACAATATGGATAAAAAGTTAAGAAAAATTCAAAGAAAAATACAAAGCATTGAAGAAGATATTTATATAGAAGACGATGATGATGAATGTTATGATGAAGAATGTTGTGAGCCACATGACAAGATGCATGATAATGATTATGAGTTTGAAATAAGATGTCCTTATTGTGATGAAGATTTTATAATAAATGAAGATTCTAGAAAGCTAAGTGAGATAGAATGTCCAAAATGTCATAACATAATAGAACTTGATTGGGAAGATTGTTCAGAGTGTGATGGTTGTTGTGACCATTGTGATTCACAATGCTACGAAGATGAGGATGAAGAAGAGTGTGAAAGCAAAGTTGCAGAAGATGAAGAACCATATGATAATGAAGAAACAAATCAAAATTCACAAAAAAACTTTAATGAATCACAAAATAATGAACAAGAAAATTCTAATCAACAATCACAAAATAATTCTAATCAACAATCACAAAATACTTCGCAAGAAAGTTCTAATCAATCACAAAATGAACAAGGAAATAACAAGCAATCAAATAAAAATGAAGATGATATGTAAAAGAAAAAATATTGATAGATTATTCACTATAATAAAAAAATATAGTTATTTTTGAAAAAGCCACGTAGCTGAAGCGACAACCGTCAGGTTGCTCGCGCGGGCATCGCTTGAAAAAATAACTATATTTTTTTTATAATAGTTGTGAAAAGTATCAATGCCTTTTTACGTTTCATAAAAGTCTAATGGATTCACATTTTCTCCATTTATCTTAATAGCAAAATGTAAATGTGAACCAGTAGTTGAACCATTTGTAGGATTACCATTTGAATCCTTATATGGATTATTTTGAATTCCATAAACATTTTTAGGACCAACTGTACCAATAATCTCTTTTTTAGATACATATTCACCTCTCTCTACAAACATAATTGGAGACACATGACAGTATGAAACAGATATACCATTGTGGTTAGAAAGCTCAATTACGATAGTATAACCACCGACCAGCTCCCCAAGAAGCAAATGTAACAATCCCATCATCAATAGCATAAAGATAAGTTCCTTCAGGAGCGGGAATATCAACTCCCAAATGATTAGTAGAAGCACCAGCAGTAGGGCTATTTCTTTTTCCAAAATATGATGAGATTGTAGTATATCCGGGAATAGGCCAGACAAATAAATCAGAATAAAATGTATTATCATTATTAGGATAATTAGAATTTAAATCATAAGCATAAAGTATTGGAATAAATAATAAACATATGATTAAAACAATAATAAAATATGAGTATAATAATTTGCTAAAATAAGAAAACATGAAATCCTTTCAATTAAGTGCCACCACATAAGTATTTATATATTAGCATAATTTACCAACAAAGTCAATAATTATAGTTATTTATAATATTACAAATTGCATTTACTTTTTCACTTGACCAAAATTTAATAATTTTTAATTAATTATTTATAATATTATTGACATTATAATGAAAATAGTATATACTATGTATATACTAAAAAGGAGGAAAATTAAAATGACAACAACTATCCAAAAATGGGGAAACAGCCAAGGTGTTAGGATACCAAAAACAATATTAGAAGATGCGGGCTGGAATGAAAATGAAGAAATTATAGTTATAGTTGAGAATGGTAAGTTAATAATGGAAAAAACAAAACAAAGAAGAAAAAATATAAAAGAATTATTTGAAAACTATAAAGAAGAATATAAACCACAAGAAGTAGATTGGGGAGAGCCAGAGGGAGAAGAAATATGGTAAAACAAGGAACAATAGTAAAAATAAATTTTAATCCACAGTCAGGACATGAACAAGCAGGATATAGACCAGCAGTAGTAATAAGCAACAATATCTTTAATGAAAAAGCTAAACTAGCTATCGTTTGTCCAATTACAAATGCTAATAATCATTTTCCATTACATATACCTTTAGATAAAAGAACAAAAACGACAGGAGTAATACTTTGTGAACATATCAAAGCACTAGACTTAAACAGTCGATCTTATCAAGTAGTAGAAAAATTACCAAAAGACATATTAGAAAATGTTATAGACATTGTTTATTCAGAAATAGAACAAATAGAATAGTAAAAAAATAACACTATCTTAAAAATACTTAAAATAGTGTTATTTTTATTTTAATTGGCAGGGGTAGAAGGATTCGAACCCTCACGCACGGTTTTGGAGACCGGAATGCTACCATTAACATCATACCCCTATTTTTCTTACATCTCTTATAATAACATATATTCAAATTTTCTGCAAGTGTATTTGAAAAATTATATTGATAAATATAAATTTATATGTTAAATTTATTATTATATATTATATAATTTAGGAGAAAAAAATGAAAGAATTATTAAAAAAGTTATTAAATAAAGAAGTAATTATGTACTTAATTTTTGGAGTACTAACAACTGTTATATCACTTGCTGTATATTATGGATTAATTTTTACAATATTAAATCCAGACAGTGCTATTCAGCTTCAAATAGCAAATATTTTATCATGGGTAGCAGGAGTTATTTTTGCATATGTAACAAACAGAAAATATGTATTTGAAAGCAAAGAAAATAATAAGGTAAAAGAAATAAGTAAATTTGTAACATCAAGAATAGGAACACTTCTTTTAGATATGCTAGTTATGTTTGTAGGAGTTACATTACTAAAGGCAAATGATAAAATAATAAAATTACTATCACAAGTATTAGTAATAGTAGGAAATTATATATTAAGCAAGTTATTTGTATTTAAAAATAAATAGTATAACCAAAAATTAAATTTTACATAATTTCAAGATTTTTTACATTTTATATGGTAATTTTCGAAAAAATATAGTATAATAATAATTATACGGGGATGTAAATGGTTTCGACATTTTCCCAGAAGCATTAAAAGCGAGTAGTGGAGCTTATGGCCACTTAAAAAATAAGCAATTTAAATATAAAAGCTGATAATAGAGAATTAGCTTACGCTGCCTAGTTGCAGTGTACGTTCTGCCAAAAGAGCCTACTGCTTTTGAAAGAGCGTCGACTTAAAGTAGGAAACAAAGCTATTCTTTCCATTAGAATAGTGGGTATCTAAAATGGATATATCTTATTATAATTGTTTACTTATTATAATAAGAAGAAACTTTTAAGTAAACTGCACTCGGAGAAATTAATGTGGAAAGGTTAGTGGACGTGAGTTCGACTCTCACCATCTCCACCAAAATAATATAAATCTCGAACTTATAATAGTTAGAGATTTTTTAAAGAAAAAAACTTAATAAAAAATCTTGACTTTAAAGCCTTTCTGTTATATAATAGAAAGGCATGTAAGATTAACGTTGAAGTAGAATGTGGCTACACACCTTGAAAACAAGGCGATGGAGGGAACTTCTATGGAGTATGTCATGGCTTAGACCAGGCGGCAAGTTTTATAAATATTATAGCACTTTAGCCCCAAGATAATCATGCAAACTTGGGATATTTTAATGGTAATAATAGAAACACCAGGGTGCGTTTATAACTTCCGACCAAAAATTAAAAATTTTTAAGGAGGGAAAACAAAAATGGCAACAAAGAATGAAAGCGAAAAGAAAGTTGTAGCAACAAAAGCTGCAAAGAAAAGTGAGAAGATTAGAATAAGACTAAAAGCTTATGATCATGTTGTTTTAGAACAGTCTGCTGAAAAGATAGTAGATACTGCTAAAAAAACAGGAGCAAAAGTTTCAGGACCTATTCCACTTCCAACAGAGAAGGAAATAGTAACAGTTATTCGTTCTCCACACAAAGACAAAGATTCAAGAGAACAATTTGAATTAAGAACTCACAAAAGAGTTATTGACATTTTATATCCAACACAAAAAACAGTTGACAGCTTAATGAAAATTGAGTTACCAGCAGGTGTTGATATTGAAATTAAATTATAATAAAAAAATTAAAACCAATGCTAACTAAAATTCTTTTCAAGATGGGTTAGCCAATAGGAGGAGTGAAATAATGAATAAAGCATTAATAGGAAAGAAAATTGGAATGACACAAGTATTTGATAATGAAGGAAAAGTTATTCCAGTAACAGTAATTGAAGTTGGACCATGTACAGTTACTCAAATCAAAACTGTAGAACAAGATGGATACCAAGCAGTTCAATTAGGATTTGGTGATGTTAAAGAAAGAAAATTAACAAAACCAGAATTAGGAAAGTTTACAAAAACAAAACTAACACCTAAAAAATATTTAAGAGAATTTAGATTAGATTCAGTTGAAGGACTTAATGTTGGAGACGAGTTAAAAGCTGATGTATTTGCAGTTGGAGACAAAGTTGACATTCAAGGAACTTCAAAAGGAAAAGGATTCCAAGGCGTTATTAAACGTCACGGACAATCAAGAGGACCTATGGGACATGGTTCTATGTATCATAGAAGACCAGGTTCAATGGGACCAACATCAACACCAGGTAGAGTATTTCCAGGAAAGAACTTACCAGGACATATGGGTGTTGAAACAGTTACAATACAAAATCTAGAAGTAATAAAAGTTGATTTAGATAAGAATGCAATATTAGTAAAAGGAAGTGTTCCAGGAGCTAAGGGTGCTATTCTAAAAATTAAATCAAGTGTAAAAGCTTAGGAAAGGAGGAATAGACAATGCTTAAAATAGATGTATATGATGTAAACGGAAAAAAGGTTAAAGATCTTAGCTTAAATGAAAAAGTATTTGGAATCGAACCAAATGAAAATGTTGTTCATAGTAGTGTTGTAAATTATTTAGCAAATCAAAGACAAGGAACACAAAACACAAAAACTAGATCAGAAGTTTCTGGTGGTGGAAGAAAACCATGGAGACAAAAAGAAACAGGTCGTGCAAGACAAGGTTCAATAAGAGCACCACAATGGATAAAAGGTGGTATAGCATTAGGACCAAGACCACGTTCATATGTATATAAAATAAATAAGAAAGAAAAAGAATTAGCTATAAAATCAGTTCTAAGTTCAAAAGTTCTTGAAAAAGAATTAGTAGTTTTAGACAAATTACAATTAAAAGAAATAAAAACAGCTGAAATGGTAAAAACATTAGCTAACCTTAAAGTAGAAGGAAAAGCATTAGTTTTATTACCAGTTAAAGATGTAAATGTAGAAAAATCATCAAGAAATATTAAAGGAGTAAAAACTCTAACAGTAGATACAATTAATGTGTATGATTTAGTAAAATATACAAAATTAGTTGTAACAGAAGACACTGTTAAAAAATTAGAGGAGGTGTACGCATAATGTTACCAGAAGAAATAATATTAGCTCCAGTAGTTACTGAAAAAAGTAATGATGAAGTTCAAATGGGAAAGTATACCTTTAAAGTTAATAAAAAGGCTACAAAGGTAGATGTAAAAAGAGCAGTTGAAAAACTTTTTGAAGTAAAAGTTTTAAAAGTAAACACAATGACTGTTAAAGGAAAAGAAAAGAGAGTTGGAAGAAGTGTTGGAAAAACATCAGATTGGAAAAAAGCTATTGTTACAATAGACACTAACCCAGCAGAACAAAAATATTTATCAAAAGGTGGAAAAGAAACAAAAGTTTCTAAGAAGTATAAGGACTCAATTGATGAGTTTATGGGAGCTTAATCAAAAAAAATATCGAGAAAAAACTCGGATAATAAATACTATCTGTATGTAGAACAGGAAAAAATCTACAAATAAAAATTAAGGAGAATTAAAAATGGGAACAAAAAGATTTAGACCAATTACTCCATCATTAAGACAAATGTCAGTATCTGACTATGCAGAAATAACAAAGAAAACTCCTGAAAAATCTTTACTTACAGTAAAGAAACAAAAATCAGGAAGAAATGCACAAGGAAAGATAACAGTAAGACATCAAGGTGGAGGAAATAGACAAAAATACAGAATTATTGATTTCAAAAGAAATAAAGAAGATATGAAAGCAACTGTTGTTGGAATAGAATATGATCCAAACAGAAGTGCAAATATAGCTTTACTAAAATATGAAGATGGAACTCTTTCATATATATTAGCACCAAAAGGATTAAAAGATGGAGATACAGTAATTTCTGCAGATAAAGCTGATATTAAACCAGGAAACTGTATGAAATTAGAAAACATACCAGTAGGTACTTTAATCCACAATATAGAAATCAATCCAAATCAAGGAGCAAAGCTTGTAAGAGTTGCAGGACAATCTGCACAACTTATGGCTAAAGAAGGAAAATATGCTCATTTAAGATTACCATCAGGAGAAATGAGATTAGTTTTAGCTAATTGTAAAGCAACAATAGGTGTTATCGGAAATGAAGAACATGAAAATATTAAATTAGGAAAAGCAGGAAGAAAAAGACATATGGGCAAACGTCCAGAAGTTAGAGGTTCTGTAATGAACCCTAATGATCACCCTCATGGTGGTGGTGAAGGTAGAGCACCAGTAGGACACGCAGGACCAATGACACCTTGGGGCAAACCAGCACTTGGATATAAGACAAGAGCAAAACATAAAAAATCAAATAGATTAATAACAAAGAGAAGAAAATAA
>CANQLO010000037.1 GCA_947624715.1 uncultured Clostridia bacterium | reverse complement strand
GAAGGTTGAGTAAAAAATAGAACGCAAGGAAATGCTTGAAATAATTTGAATTTATAAAAAGTAAGAAGAAAGTTAATGCTAACTTTCTTTTTTTAGTGCAGTTAAAAAAGGAGGGAAAGAAAATGCAAGAAAAGGATTCGATACAAATATTAGAAGAAATGGGAACAGGTAAGTTTTGCATTATAGGACTACCATTAACAAATACAATGAGAAGTGATGTAACAGTTATTTTTTTAGGAAAAGATAAAGACGGAAGATATAACTTTTATGATGGTGGAGGAAATTGTGGTACTTTCAAATTGAAAAAGGACTTTATATTACAAAGAAATATAAAGATAAAGCAAATTGAAGATAAAACCATAGATTTATATAAAGAATTAAATAAAAAAGAAAAAACTAAAAATGTGGAAAGGTGGAGATAAAATGGGCAGAAAGAAAAAAGAGGATAATCGAGATAGCATACTAATAGATACAAATGAAAAGCAAATGGAGTTTAGTAAATTTAAAGTTGCAGTAGCGTGGCTTACATTTTTACAAAATTATAGAAAAGAATTAGAAATATATTGCTATGATGATATAGTAAAGAAATCTTTTTCAGATAGACAATGGAAATTTTATAAACAATGGATAGACTTAATAATTACAAATAAAAATAAAAGTGAATTAACTTATGATAAATTAGTCAATAAATTAAAAAGAGAAATAAAAAAATCACAGAAATTTTTGGGTTTACCAGAAAATGATTTTTTTCTTGAAGTAAAGATTGAAAGAGGAGAGATAAACAAAGAAACAGGACTTGTTTCTACTAATTATAGAATATTTATATAGTTTATGAAATATGAGAGCGATTTGTTTTAGGACAAGTCGCTTTTAGCACATAACAGCGAATTAAACATAGTCATTTTTAATAAATGACTAAATTTAGAAGAAAGGAGGAACGCAAAAATGTCAAAGACAAAGGTTATAGCCATTGCTAATCAAAAAGGTGGAGTTGGTAAAACAACAACAGCATTAAATCTAGGTGTAGGACTTGTAAACAATGGGAAAAAAGTTTTACTTATAGACGCAGATCCACAAGGCGACTTAACAACTTGTTTAGGGTGGACAAATCAAGATGAGTTAGATAAATCTATTGCAACAGTATTAGAAAAGGTAATAAAAGATATTCCAATAGATGAAAATGAGGCTATTTTACATCATAAAGAGGGAATAGATTTAGTACCATCAAATATTGATTTAGAGGCAGTAGAAGTAGGACTTGTAAATGTAATGAGTAGGGAATATATATTAAAAACCTATTTGGAACAAGTAAAAGGCAAATACGATTATGTAATAATTGATTGTAGACCGTCTTTAAGTATGATTACATTAAATGCGTTGGCTTGTAGTGATAGTGTAATTATACCAGTACAAGCACATTATTTATCAGCGAAAGGTATGACACAGTTAATTCAAACCATAAACAATATAAGAAAAAGAATAAATCCTAACTTAAAAATTGATGGTGTTTTACTAACTCTTGCAGATATGCAAACAAAAGTAGGAAAAGCCACTTTACAAACACTTCAAAATAATTATGGTGGAAAATTAAAAATATATGACACAATTATTCCACAGGGTGTAAAAGCAATAGAGGGAACAATGGCAGGAAAAAGTTTATTCACCTATGATAAAAACAGCAAACCAACCATAGCCTATGAGAATTTTTGCAAAGAGGTATTGAGAAATGAAAAACAACGAACTAAAAATGCAATTACCCAGTGCAGATGATTTATTTGAACCAATAGAACGGAAAAGACATCTTAAATATTGAAAAAGCAATTCCAATACCAATTAGCAAATTATTTGACTTTCCAAATCACCCATTTAAAGTAAAAAATGATGATGAAATGAAAGAAATGTCAGAGAGTATAAAGGTAAATGGAGTTTTGCACCCTTTAATTGTAAGACAAAGAAAAGATGGCAATTATGAAATCATATCTGGGCATAGAAGAAAAAGAGCAAGTGAAATGGCTAATTTAAAAGAACTACCATGTATAATAAGAAATCTAACAGATGATGAGGCAGTTATTGAAATGGTAGATACAAATATGCAAAGGGAGAAAATTCTACCTAGTGAGAAAGCCTTTGCATACAAAATGAAGTTAGAGGCAGAAAGACATCAGGGAAAAAGAAATGACTTAACTTCTTCGCAAGTTGCGACAAAGTTAAATGAAAAACTAACAGCCGAAAAAATAGGCAATAAATTTGGAGAAAGCAAAGATACAGTATATAGATATATTAGACTAACTGAACTAATACCAGAATTATTGAATTTAGTAGATGAAGATAGAATTTCTTTTACCCCAGCAGTTGAAATATCATATTTAAACGAAGATGAGCAATATGTATTGCTTAATATTTATGAATATGATGAAAGAACACCAAGTGTATCACAAGCCAAACATTTAAAAATGTTAAGTCAAGAGGGAAAATTAACAGCAGAAAAAATTGAAGAAATTATGGAAAAAGATAAACCAAATCAAGTAGAAAAGTACAAATTCAATAGAGAAAGAATTGACAGAATACTCCCAAGCAGTATAAAGACAGAAAAACAGGCAGAAGATTTTATAGTACAGTGCATAAAAGAACACAATGACAGGGAGGAAAAAAGAAAGGCTTATGTACGATAGGACTATGTCGAAGTGTGGGAGGATATTTTTCAAAAATTCCCCCTTACAAACCCCTTTTAAATACTTACTCTTTTACTAACTGAAAAGAATATATTTATATAAATTAAAAATATATAAATTATAAATATTTTGCAAAATTGTACCTTTGTTTAATTCAAATAAACAGACTAAAATGTAAGTAATAAGAATTAAAGGAGGAATTGAGTATGAAAAAAATTTTAATGATAATATTCATGTATATAATTGCAAGTAATAGTTATTATGGATTAGTAAATGAAAAGGGAGAAAAAGTAACAGATTTTCAAAATACTGAAAATATTATAACAACTGAACAAACACAAGATGAAAAAGATGAAACAGTAGTAAATACAGAAGAAATACAACAAGAACAAATTGAACAAAAAGAAACAACAAAAAATGAAGTTGAAAAAAATACAAAACAAGAAAGTGAACAAAATAAGGAAAAAGAAACAATAGAAGAAAATGAAGTAATAATACAAACAGATAATAAGAGTAATAACACAAAAAATCAAACAGATGAAAAAAACAATACAACCACAACCACAAACACAAATACAAATACTAACACTAATACCAACAATAACAATAAATGTGAGCATGGAGATGAGGGATGGTATAATACAGAGGCAGAGGCAAAAGCAGTATATGAAAATGAAGTAAGCAGTTTAGATAAACAATGGGGAAAAGGAGAAATAAGTACAGAAGAATATAGAGCCAAAAAACCAAATGGGTGTGAAGTATGGGATTGTGCAGAATGTCATAAATGGACAGTAAGTATGTATTAAAAAATATAAATATTTATATTGGAACAAGTTTAAATGCTTGTTCTTTTTTAAATATAAGTTTTAAGGAAATAAGTTTAGAGAAGTAATAAGTTACCCCTCCTTATAAAAAGTTAAGGAGGAAATTATAATGTTAAAAATCAAAAATAACAAACAATTTAAAAAAATAATAGCAGTAATATTGCTAATATTAACAATATTTAGTACAGCACAGCCAATATTTGCTGTGTCAAGTTCTGGAACAGGACAGTGGACTCCGGGACAATTTGATTCTGGAGTTTATACAACAGAAAATAAAACAATACTAATAAGAAGATTAGTTAGTACAACAACACAAGAACAATTAACAGTATTTTGTGCAGAACATGGAGTTGAATCAACCACAGGAAAATCAGATACAGCAACTCATATAAAACCTAGTGATCCAAGAATGAAAGAGGCTTGTAAAGTTGCTTATTTCGGTTGGTATTCTAAACATGGAGATTATGTAGTAAACGGAGGTATTTTAGACTCTTGGGCAAATAGTATAAAAATGGATTATGTATTTACACAACAGTATATATGGGAAAAATTGGGGCAAACAAGTGCAAGTTTTAGAGATTCTGGCATTCAAAGTCAATATGTAGCATTTAAAAATGATATTGACAACCAAATGAATAGAATGCAAACAAAACCAAGTTTTTCTGACACAACTATAACAGTAGAAGTAGGAGAAAATACAGTTCTTACAGATAACAATGGTGTTTTAGCTGATTATTGTAGTATAAATACAACTTATAATGAAGTAAGATTTACTCATAATCAAGGCGAAAATACATTGACAATAACAGTAGGAGAAAATTGTACAAGTGAAGAAATGAGAATAACAGACACATTGATGAAAAGTTGGGGATTAGTAAAAGAAGAAACTAAAGAACATGACACAACAGTATACTTTCAATTTCAAAATGGAGTACAAAATCAATTATATTCAATGAATTATAATGACCCAGTGTCAATGTCATTACAATTAAAAATAAATCTTTTTGGAAGTTTAGAATTATCTAAACTAAACACTAACGGAGACTTAGTCAATGGAGCAGTATTTAATGTAACAGGAGAAAATGGATATAATCGTGATGTAACAGTAACAAATGGAAAAATAAAAATAGAAAAATTAAAAAAAGGAATTTACTATGTAAAAGAAAAATCAAGCCCAACAGGTTATTTACTAAATACTGAAACTTATACAGTAGAAGTAAAACCTAATCAGACAGCAACACAAGCAATAGTAAATACAGAGCCAACAGGAAGTATAACAGTAACAAAAACAAATACAAATGGCGACAAAGTACAAAATGCTAAATTTAATATAATAGCAAATGAAGATATATATAATGTCGCAAGAACAGTAAAACATTATTCAAAAGGAGATATAGTAGCAACAATTACAACAGATAGTACAGGAATTGCAACTAAAACAGGTTTACCATTAGGAAAATATAAAGTAGAGGAAATCGAAGTACCACAAGGTTATTTGCTAAATACAGAGAAAAAAGAAGTTAATTTAAAATATAAAGACCAAAATACAAATGTAATTTATGGAAGTGTAACAATAGAAAATGAAGAACCAACAGGAAATTTAATTATTGAAAAAACAGATAAAGAAACAGGAAATAAAAATAGAGTTGATGGAACAAGTCATCATGGGGACGCACAAATAAAAGGAGCAGTTTATACATTATATGCAAAAGAGAGAATTACAAATGTTGCAGGAACAGTAAAATATTTTGAAAAAGACGAGCAAATTGCTGAATTTACTTTTAATGAGTATGGAGTAGCTAGTATAAAAATTACAAACAATAGTACACCTGCAAAATTAAGTATAGAGGGAATAAAATTAAAAGGTTTACCAATGGGCAAATACTATGCAAAAGAAACAGTTGTACCAACAGGTTATACACAAGATACAAAAATATATGACTTTACATTTTCATATCAAGATAGTAATACAAGAGTAATAGAAATTGCAGGTACAGCAACAAATATTGTAGAAAAAGCACCATTTGAGGTAATAAAGGTTACAACAAATGATAATACAACAGCCGAAACAGTAGCAGACGCAGAGTTTACAGCAATATTGAGTAAATATGTTAAATTCTACGGAAGTTTTGATGAGGCTAAAAAACATTTAAACGAGTTCGCAGAAGATGAATATTCAATATTTAGAACTGGAACTGACGGACATGGAATTTCTGGGCTATTAGCTTATGGCGATTATACTGTAAATGAAACTTACACTCCATCTCCAGAAATAGACGCAGTTGAAGAATTTTATGTAACAATAGATAAAGACAGTAAGACACCTATTAAAGAATTAGTTGAAAATGATTTACCTTTCGAGGCATATATAAAATTAGAAAAGAAAGATAAAGACACAGGAAAATATGTAACTTATTCTAATGCAACATTTGAATTATATAGACTAAATGAAGATAATAATAAATGGGAAAAAGTACAATGCAAAGTAGGAAAAGATTACTATGATTCTTGGACAACAGATGATAAAGGTATTGCAAGAACTGAAACAAAGTTAGAGGCAGGAACTTACAAACTTGAAGAAATTAAAATACCAACAGGTTTTGTACAATTAGACGGAGAGTTAAGATTTGAAGTAAATAACAAAAACAAAACATTAAATTACGATAAGGATTTTGACGCATGGATTACAGTAACAGCACAAAATGAACAACCAACAGGAACTTTAAAACTTAATAAATCAGTAGCATTAAGAAAAGATGTAGATAAAACAATGATAAAAGATATTGATTTTACAAAAATATCTTTTGAATTAGTTACTGATGATACAATTATTGATTATTCTGACGGATCTACTATATATGAAAAAGGAACAGTAGTAGGAAAATATAATCTAAATGCTGACGGAACATTAACTATTACAGATTTACCAATGGGCAAATACCATTTGAAAGAACTTACAACAATAGATGGAGCAGTATTAGATGAAACAGAACACAAAATTGAATTTAAACAAACAGATACAAAAACAAAAGAATATGTTGTAGAATTAAATATAGAAAATGAAACTACTGAAATAAAACTTTCAAAACAAGATATAACAGGAGAAAAAGAATTAGTAGGTGCAGAACTAAAAGTAGTAGATAAAGACGGAAATGTTATAGACAGTTGGACTTCTACTGATAAGGCTCATACAATAGAGGGACTAAAAGTAGGAGAAACTTATACACTAATAGAAGAAATTGCACCAGATTATTATGTAAGAGCAACAGAAATTAAATTTACTGTAAAAAATATATCAGAAATCCAAACAGTAAAAATGATAGACAAAGTCGTTGAAATGAGTAAAACTGATATAGGAGGAAATGAAGTCGAGGGTGCAGAACTAAAAGTAGTAGATAAAGACGGAAATATTATAGATAGTTGGACTTCTGGAAAAGAAAATCATAAAATAAAAGGACTTGTAGAGGGAGAAACTTACACATTATATGAAGACTATGCACCAGACGGTTTTGTAATTTCAAATAGTGTAGAATTTACAGTAACATTAGATAAAGCAACACAATTAGTAGAAATGATAGATAAACAAGTAGAAGTTTCAAAAGTAGATATTGCAGGAAATGAATTAGAAGGTGCAACATTAGTTATAACAAGCACAAAAACAAAAAATATTGTAGATAAGTGGATTTCTGGTAAAGAGCCACACAAAGTAAGTGGACTTATAGAAGGAGAAACTTATAATTTGCATGAAGAAATTTCTATTAACGGTTATGTAACAGCAAAAGATATTAAATTTACAGTAACAAGTGATAAAGCAACACAATTAGTAGAAATGATAGACAAGAGAGTAAGTGTTAAGAAAACTGATTTTGTAACTGGAGATGAAGTTGAAGGTGCAGAATTAGAAATTACTGACAAAGACGGAAATGTTATAGATAGTTGGACTTCTGGAAAAGAAGAACACTATGTAACTGGTCTTGTAGAGGGAGAAACTTATACACTAACCGAAAAAAATTGCCCTTACGGATACGAAATAGCAGAAAGCATTGAATTTACTGTAAGTGAAGATAAAGAAACACAACTTATAGAAATGAAAGATATGCCTATATTAAAAGATGTAAAAATAGTAAAAATCGATAGTGAAACAAAGGAAACAATAAAAGATAAATTTACTTTTGCAATTTACGAGGATCAAGAATGCACTAAACTAATAAAAGAAGTAGAATCTAATAAAGATGACGGATTTGCAATGTTTGACGATTTAAGGTATGGAACTTATTTTATTAAAGAAACAAAAGCACCAAAGGGATATATGTTATCTGACAAAGTTGTAAAAGTAGAAATAAATGATAAAGGTGTTTTTGCAGATGATATTGAACTAGAACAAAAAGATGATGTATATAGTTTTGAATATGAAAACACAAAAATCGAAACTCCAAAAACAGGGGATAGCAGAAATATCATATTTGCAATAGGAACTATGATTATATCATTATTAGGTATTGTGATTTTAGCAATTAAGAAATTCAAAAATAGAAAAAATAAATAAATTAAGTAAAATGGTGGCCACATAAAGTAGCCACCATTTTTGCTAGATAAGGAGAAAACAATGGCAAAGTATAATATAAATCAAATTCAAAAAATGGTAGATAGACTTGCTGAAGCAGGAATAAATACAGAAAAAGCAATATTGAATATGCAATTTGAAGATTTAGAAAAATTCTCCAATTATACAATAACAGATATAAAAACTTTAATCAGTTTAAGAAAAGCAATAAGAGCCAATAAAAAAGCATTATTTTTATTTTTAGGAGATGAAGTAAAGTAAATAAAAAGGATAGGAGGTAATAATTTTGACAAGAAAAGAACAAGAAATTACCGAATTATATTTAGAAACAATAAAAAATGTATCAAATGACAAAGAAAAATGGCTGTCCTTTTTGAAAAGTGCAAGTTTCAATTATAAATATCGTTTTGATGAACAAATACTAATATATGCACAAAAGCCACAAGCAACAGCAGTAGCAGAAACAGAAGTATGGAATAAAAAACTAAAAAGGTGGATAAATAAAGGCTCAAAAGGTATTGCTTTAATGACCGAAAAAGATGGAGAATTAGGCTTACGATTCGTATTTGATGTATCAGATACAAATAGCAATATGTATGGCAGAAAATTTAAATTATGGACAGCACAAGAACAATATCATAATGATATTATTGAAACATTGGAAGATAAATTCGGAATAATGGAAAGTAAAGATAATTTACAATTTGCAATAATATCGACAGTATTTAATCATGTGCAAGATAATATACAAGATTATACAGAACAATTAAAAAATGTTACAAAGGATAGTAAATTAGAAACATTAGAAGATAAAGAATTACAAGAAAAATTTGAACAAATAGTAATGTTTAGTACAATGGCAATAACATTAACAAGATGTGGTCTAAATGTGGAAGATTATATTCCTATTGAAACATTTGAAAGCATTTCATTGTTCGACACTTTTGATACAATGACAATTTTAGGAACAGCAACAAGAGATTTTTCAAAGGAGATATTATTAGAAATTTCAAAAACAGTAATAAATCTACAAAAACAAGAAAAAAATAAAATTCATACATTTGATAAAAATAAACAAGAAGTTTATGATAAGATTATAAAAAATATGAAAGGAAGTGTTGATAATGAATATAACTTACAAAGAGAAAGGGAGTTATCTAATACCAGACCTAGTAGCACCACAGAACAAGTACAGCAAAATCAAATTGGGGAGATTAGCACGAATGAGGCTACAATACCTAAAGGAGAACAAGACAGGAATGTACGAAATACTACTAACGAACAACAAGTTGAAAGAACACTTGATAGAAATAGAGAAAACAGCGAAACGCAGAATAGAACAAATAGTAGAACAGATGAAACAACAAGAACAGATAACAGAAGAATTGAAAGCCAAAGACCAAATGACTTGGGTAGGCAAGATGAACAATATTCAAGCAACAGCAGAACAGATAGTGATAAGGGAACTAATACTAGCATAGAAGAACAGAATCCGAAAGAAGTAGATAATACTTCTTTTTTTAATGCAGAAGATTATCATTTAAGGGCAGGAGATAAGTTCTCTATTGGAGAAACAGAATTTACAATACTTGCTATGGACAATGAAAAAATAACTATGTATGAAAGCGAACACCCTTTATATCAAGAAACAGTTGCAATAAAAGATATTATCAATAAAATTGCAGAAAATCCTTTAAATGATTACTTAAAAGAGGATAGACCACAGGAAGAAAAAGAACAAGAGGAAAGTAGAGATATTTCATTTAATAATTGGCTAGACACATTTATTGAAGAAAAAGGTATTGCGTTAGATGATACTTTTACAATAGAAGAAAACGGAGAACAGCATATTTTTGAAATAGGCAATATTGTGGAAAATATAAAAGCAACAACACCAAAGGAACAAGCACAAATAAAAGACATGATTGTGAAAATAGACTTTCATAATGGAAATGTTATTGATTATTTTAAACATTTAGCAAAAGCGTTAGTAATGAATTATCAGCAAGAAAAGGAAGAAATAAATACTCCAGTTAGTCAAACATTAGTAGAAAGATTACACGAATTTTTAAATGAATATGATGTTTATGATGTAGATGAAGTAACAATAGATGAAGTTGAAAATACTTTAAATGATAGCGAAAAAATAAGAGATACTATTGAATATTTTTATGAATTATTAAATCACGAAGATATAGTAGATGAATTTAGTGATAAATTAAAAGACTTTATTGGAGAATTAGAAAGTTTAGAACAAAGAACAGAGCAAGAAAAAAATAAAGTAAATGAAGAAATAGCACAAAAAATAACTAAAAGCAACAGAAATAGAAATATTGAATATTTTGACTTACACCCAGAAATACCATCTGAAGAAAGAAACAATTTTAAGATTACAGATGATTTACTAGGTGTAGGAACAGCAAAAGAAAAATTTAAGAATAATATAGAGGCAATAAAAATTCTAAAATTATGCGAAAATCAAGACAGATATGCTACTCCAGAGGAACAAAAAATATTATCAAAGTATGTACGGTTGGGGTGGCTTAAAATCAGCATTTGAAGATAATAATGATAGTTGGACAGAAGAATATAGAGAATTAAAAAATTTACTAACCGAAGAAGAATATAAAAATGCAAGAGAGTCCAGTTTAACAGCATATTATACACCACCAGTAGTAATAAGAAATATTTATAAAGCACTACAAAATATGGGACTAGAACAAGCAAATATACTAGAGCCTTCATGCCGGAACAGGTAATTTTATAGGTATGTTACCAGAAGAATTAGAAGATAAATGTCAGATTTATGGAGTAGAGCAAGATTCTATATCTGGAAGAATTGCACAGCAATTATATCAAAAATCTACTATTGCAGTACAGCCCTATGAAAAAACCAATATACCAGATAACTTTTTTGATGTAGCAATAGGCAATGTTCCTTTTGGAGAATTTAAACTAAATGATAGAAAGTATGATAAATATAAATTTTTAATACATGATTATTTCTTCGCAAAAACACTTGATAAGGTGCGACCGGGAGGTATAGTTGCATTTGTAACAAGTAAGGGAACAATGGATAAAGAAAATAGTTATGTAAGGAAATATTTGTGTCAAAGGGCAGAATTAGTTGGAGCAATAAGACTTCCAGATGATACATTTAAGAATAATGCAGGAACAGAAGTAACCTCCGATATTATCTTTTTAAAGAAAAGAGATAAAATTACAGATATTGAAGAAGAATGGGTAAATACTGATGTAGCTGAAAATGGTATAAAAATGAATAAATACTTTATTGACCACCCAGAAATGATTATGGGACAAATGGTAATGGAAAGTACACGATTTGGAGAAAGTTCGGCTTGTAAATCAATAGAGGATAGCGATTTAGATTATATGTTAGGAAATGCTATTTCAAATTTACAAGCAGAAATCGAAGAATTTGACCTAGATGAACTAATTGATGACGAAGAAAAATCTATACAAGCAGATCCAACAGTAAAAAATTATTCTTATACTGTTATAGATAACAAAGTATATTATAGAGAAAACAGTAGAATGTATGAAAAAGACTTACCGGAAACAACAATAAACAGAATAAAAGGAATGGTAGAAATACGAGATTGCACCAGAAAACTAATAGACTTACAGGTTGATGATAGTAGCGACAATGAAATAAAAATGGAACAAGAAAGGCTAAATAAATTATATGATAATTTTGTAAAGAAATATGGAAGAATAAATAGTAGAGGAAATAATCAAGCATTTTCCGAAGATAGTAGTTATTGGCTATTATGCTCACTAGAAATAACTGATTCAAAAGGAAACTTCCAAAGAAAAGCAGATATGTTTTCAAAGAAAACTATAAAGGCTAAAAAGGAAATAACGAAAGTAGATACAAGTAATGAGGCACTTATTGTTTCTCTAACAGAAAAAGCAAAAGTTGATATGGAATACATGAAATCTCTAACAGATAAGACAGAAGATGAAATTGTTAAAGATTTAGAGGGACAAATATTTAGAATACCAGATACACCAGCTGAAGAAAAAAAGTATGTAACAGCAGATGAGTATTTATCAGGCAATGTAAGAGAAAAACTTAATATTGCAAGAAGAATAGCAGAGGGTAATCCAGAATTTGAGGTAAATGTTAGAGAGTTAGAAAAAGTAATACCAGAAGATATAAAAGCAAGTGAAATATCTGTAAAACTTGGGGCAACTTGGATACCACCAGAATATATAGAACAATTTATGTATGAATTATTAGATACACCAGATTGGGCAAAAAGTTCTATAAAAGTCCATTATTCTGAATATACAGGAGGGTGGAATGTAACAAGCAAGTCATTAGATAAAGGAGTAAAAGCAACAAAGACTTATGGAGTAATAAAAGCAAGTGCATATAAGATAATAGAAACTACCCTAAACCTTAATGATATAAAAATATATAAAAAAATAAATGAGGGAACAGATGAAGAAAAAAGTGTTATAGATAAACAACAAACAGCAATAGCACAAGCAAAACAAGATGAAATTAGAATGAAATTTGAAGAATGGATTTTTAAAGAACCAGATAGACGAGAGAGGCTAGTAAAATTATATAATGAAAAGTTTAATAGTATAAGAAATAGGCAATATGACGGAAGTTATCTGAAGTTTTATGGAATGAATCCAGAAATAAAATTACGAGAACATCAAGTTAATGCTATTGCAAGAATTTTATATAATGGAAACACTTTACTTGCTCACGAAGTACGGAGCAGGGAAAACCTTCGAGATGGTAGCCTCAGCAATGGAAAGCAAAAGAATAGGTCTATGCAATAAAAGTATTTTTGTAGTCCCTAATCATATCGTTGAGCAATTTGCAAATGAGTTCTTACAATTATACCCATCAGCAAATATTTTAGTAACAACAAAAAAAGATTTTTCAAAAAATAATAGAAAAAAATTTGTATCTAAAATAGCAACAGGAGATTTTGACGCAATTTTGATAGGACACAGCCAATTTGAAAAAATACCTATGTCAGTAGAAAGGCAGAGGTATTATTTAGAAAAACAAATAGAAGAAATAATAGAAGGTATAGAAGAAACAAAAGCATTAAATGGCGAAAGATTTACAATAAGAGAATTAGAAAGAACAAAAAAGACACTAGAAACAAAATTAGAAAAACTAAATAATGCAGATAAAAAAGATGATGTAATTACTTTTGAACAATTACGGAGTAGATAGACTATTTGTAGATGAGGCACATTACTATAAAAACCTTTTTTTACAAAGTAAAATGAAAAAGATTGCAGGAGTTCAAACAGGAGATGCACAAAAAAGTTCCGATATGTTTATGAAATGTCAGTATATGGATGAAATAACTCGGAGGAAAAGGCATTATTTTTGCAACAGGTACTCCAGTTAGCAACAGTATGTCAGAACTTTACACAATGCAGAGGTACTTGCAGTATAATACATTAGAAAAAAATCACTTGCAACATTTTGATAGTTGGGCGAGTACATTTGGCGAAACAGTTACAGCAATAGAATTAGCACCAGAACGGAGATAAATTCAAAGTAAAGACTAGATTTTCAAGATTTCATAATATACCAGAGTTAATGACAATGTTTAGAGAAATCGCTGATATACAAACATCAGAAACATTAAATTTACCTACGCCGAAAGTTGAAAAGCATAATGTAGCAGTAGAGGCAACACAAATACAAAAAGATATGGTAACAGATTTAGGAGAAAGAGCAGAAAAAATTAGAGCAGGAGTAGTCAAAGTCTGGGAAGATAATATGTTAGCCATTACAAATGAGGGAAGAAAGTTAGCATTAGACCAAAGACTTATAAATAATCAGTTACCAGATGATCCAAATAGTAAAATAAATGCTTGTGTTAATAATATATTTGATATATGGGAAAAAACAACTGATAAAAAATCTACACAGTTGGTATTTTGTGATTTATCGACACCAAAGTCATTAGGTGCAGATGATAATCCTTATGAAATGGAACAGATAAATGGTATATGGAAATGCAAAGAAAGAGAATTTACAGATGTTTACACAGATATGAAAAGAAAACTAATAGAAAAAGGAATACCAGAAAATGAAATTGCGTTTATTCATGAGGCAACATCAGAAAGCAAAAAAGAAGAATTATTTGATAAAGTGCGTAGTGGAGAAATAAGAGTTTTAATGGGTAGCACTTTTAAAATGGGAGCAGGAACAAATGTACAAGACAGAATTATAGCACTCCATAATTTAGACTGTCCGTGGACAAGTGCTAACTTAATACAAAGAATAGGTAGAGCAGTAAGGCAAGGAAATATGAATGAGTTAGTGCATATTTATAACTATGTAACGCAAGGAACTTTTGACGCATATATGTATCAGTTAATAGAGCAAAAACAATCATTTACAAGCCAGATTATGACTTCTAAAACACCAATAAGAAGTATGGAAGATATAGATGAAAGAGCATTAGACTATGCTGAAATAAAGGCACTTGCAACTGGAAATGAATATATCAAAGAAAAAACAGATTTAGAGGCAAAAACAACAAAATTAAAAATGTTAAAACAGAGTTATTTAAGTCAAAAGTATGATTTAGAAGAAATGGTACAAAGAAAATATCCACAAGAAATAAAAGAATGTAACGAAATAATAGACAGTTTAAAACAAGATAATGAATATTTAAAAGAAAATACTACAATAAATGCAGATAATTTTTCCCCAATGAAAATAGATAATCAAATATATAATGAAAGAGCAAAAGCAGGAGAGAAAATACTGGAGTTATGTAAAAATTTAAAAGACACAAAGGGTGTGTATATAGGAGATTACAGAGGATTTAAAATGTATTTAGAGTTCAATACATTTGAAAAAGTTTTCCAAGTAGCATTAAAGAATATAAAAACTTATAGAGCAACTTTAGGAAATGATAAAGTTGGTGTAATAACTCGTATAAATAATGTTTTAGAGTCAATGGAAAAAATGATAACAGATAATGAACAAAGGTTGCAAAATTTAGAATTACAGATAAAAAATGCAAAAGAAACATTATCAATACCATTTGCACACGAACAAGAACTACAGGAAAGTTTAGCAAGATTAAAAGAAGTAAATAAATTGCTTAAAATAGGAGATACAAAGGAAAAAGAAGTAATAGATATTGATGATGAAGATGAAGTTACAGAAGATGATGTGGAAAAAAAGAAAGTTAAGGAATATATAAGGTAAACTTGATTCTATAAATATTATAAAATTCCATAATTTACACATTTTACTTGCATAGTTTCGTATAGTAAACTATAATAAAAAAAGGAGGAATTTTATATATGGAAAAATTACAAGAAAGTTTTTTTAACCTGTATGAAGATGACTTTATGGAATTTGTAGAACAATGTAAAAGTGATAATTTATTACAAAGAGAGGACTACAAAAGTATTACTGATAAAATAAGCGAAATAAAGAAAAAAAATCCAAATGTTAGAATTTTTTTAGAAGAAACGGAGGCAATAGAACTCACAGATTCGGAACAAAATGCTCTTTTAGATATTTTGAATTATGATAAAGAA
>CANQLO010000036.1 GCA_947624715.1 uncultured Clostridia bacterium | reverse complement strand
AAAGATATGGCAACAAAAACGGTTGAATCTACAGGAGGACTAAAGATTATAGGAAATAATAGTAATGCAGATATGAAGAATGTGTAAATAAAGACTTTGTCAAGTAAAGAGTAAAGTGTGTAATTTTTTTTAAAATTAAAATTTTTTATAGAATCAGTGATCAATTTTCGTCACTGATTTTATTTAAGTTTTTCATGTATTCACAATTTGTAATCTTCCATACTTTATTTGCAGCTTTTTATATGGAAGTTAATAAAATCCACAGGTGTGGATTTAAATTTACAATTTCCAGCTCTTTGGCAGAATGCAAAAGCAATAAAATATGCACAAGGATATACAAGGCCAGCACCAAGAGACTTTGTAGGATTAGCACCTTTAACAGAACCAGAATCAATAGCAGTGTATAATTTTACACTACAGCATGATTTTAGATTGATATTAGCATATCATTCGCAGGGGAAGATTATATATTGGCAATTTCAAAATTATAATCCACCACAGTCTTTGGAAATAGGAGAAAAATTTGCAGAAGTGAGTAGCTATTCATTAGAAGAAACTCCATATAATTCAAGCTTTGCAGGATATAAAGATTGGTTCATACAAAATTATAATAGACCAGGTTATACAATAGAAGTGGGAATGGGAGAGAATCCATTACCAATATCACAATTTAATGAAATATATAATAACAATTTAGGAATTTTAGTTTTAGGAGCAATTTTGTAAAATGTCTTACAAAAAAATAATTACCAAAAATAAACAGCTAATATGCATAACTAAAAAACTAAAAAGAAATTATTTTTTTTAAAACCTAGAAGTACTTTTCTCATGTTCATCAAGTACATCAATGAATAAAGAACTATTGAAAAAATCAACTAACTCTATATTTAGTCCTAAGCAAAGTTTATATAAAGTAGATAGAGTAATTGTACTACCTTTTCCAATCATAAAGTTAATTAGAGTTGAATATGAGACATTAGATCTTCTAGATAATTCTCTTAAACTAATATGTTCTGATTTTGTTAAATTTAAAATCCTTTGTCTAATAGCAACTGAAAGTAGCATTAAGTTTACCTCTTTTCTATAAGAGTCTTTTCAGATGAATCTGTTGTGACATTTTTAAACAAATTGTCATCAAAAAAATCTTTTAAAGTTATTTTACTACCTTCACAAATGTGTAAAAGTGTAGTTAATGTTATGCTAGTACATTTTCCATTTAGAAAACTACTAATAGTAGAATATGCTGTACCAGATCTTAAAGCTAGTTTGTGAATAGTAATGTTATCTTTTGCTGCAAGATTAATTATCCTTTGTTTTACTGCATTTGAAAGTGTCATAATATTACCTCGATTCTTAAAATTTAAGAAAGTATAACAAAGATACTTAAAAATCGTTGACGATAAACTATAATTATAAATAAATGTTGATATTTATCGTTTCCCAAAATGATAAATTAATGCTTATTTAATTAAGAAATGGAAAAATAATTAGATTTATCAAAAAAGCTTAATGATGAAATATGTAAAAAAATATTGAAAAAAAACTATAACTATAGTAAAATAAGGTAAATTACGCAGGAATATATACATTCTTTATAAAATCGAGAAAGGAGAAATTCTGCATGGTACAAATTATAGTTTTTAGTGTATTAGTAATTTCTATATTTATATATACATTTGCAAAACTGATAAAAGAAAATAATGCCGGATATGTGTATTTGCTATCATTGGAATTCATTGGTATAATAGTAGATTTTATTTTCATATTCATAAAGAAAAATCCAAATCTAATATTTATGAGCATTTTGTTTATAGTTTCAATAATAATTCCAATAATTTTCTTAGCATTGGAGAGAAAAAATTTATATCTTGATGAACTTATAAATATTGCAAGAGCAGGAAAAAATAAGGAAGAATTAAAGAAAAAATTACTATTAAATATTGAAAAGCATCCTAATAGTTACAGGTCACATAAAATGCTTGCAAAATTATATGAAGAAAATGAAGAAAAAGAAAAAGCAGAAGGTGAATATTTAAAAGTAATAAATATTAATCCAAAAGATTATGATACATATTGTAAATTAGCAGAAATTTTTCATGAAAATAAAAAAGAAGAAGAAAGCATACAGTTATTGCAAAATTTATTGAGTATAAAGCCAGAATTTTATAAAGCAAGTGTATTACTTGGAAATATATTATTTGATAATGAAAGATTTAAGGAAGCAATAGTAGTTTATAATGAGGCATTAAAATATTCACCAGCACAATATGAATTGTATTATTTTCTTGGAATGACATATACTAGATTAAATGACTTTCAAAATGCCAGAGAATATTACAAAAAAGCCGCAACACTAAATTCATTAAAAGATATATCAAATTTAAATTTAGGACAAATATATTTGATTTTTAGAGAATATGATGATGCTGAAAAATATTTTTATGAATGCATAAATTCAGAAGATGAAAAGATACAAGCAAATGCATATCTGTATTTAGCAAAAATACAAATCATTAAAAAAGATTTAAATAAAGCAATACAATATGTAAACTTAGCAATAGAGATAAATCCTTCAATAATAAAACAAGTTGAAGATGATTATACGTTTTCAATAATTTTAGGAAAAATAAAAAATCAAAAGCCAAAAGAAATCAAATCAAAATTAACTGAAAAAGAATTACAAACAATTAATCATTTAGGAAAAACTTATAATGTTGTTGAAAATTTAACAGATAATCTAGAATTAAAAAAAGAAGAAAGAGAAAAAGATTTTTAAAAAATAAAATTAATATAACTCATATTAAGTCGAATTTAGGACATAATAAGAGTTATATTTTTATGATTTAATTTAGTAAAAATATGTAATATATCATTAAAATTACAAATATTACATTTTGTTTTCATTAAGCTAAAATGTATTGACTTTAAATAAAAAAAATATAAAATTATGTATATAAATAATGTAGAGATGAAATAAACTAGAGAAAATTGTAAAAATATAAAGAACTATAGAAGAAAGAGGAAAAAATGCAAGAGTGTTTAGGTGTTGATATAACAGATAAACTAATTAGATATGCTAAGGTAAAAAAAGATAACAATTCTTTTGTCGTTGAGTCTTATGGAATAAAATTCTATAATAACTTAATGGAGACACTAGATCAAATTGTTTCAGAAACTAACAGTGAGAATATTCCTATAAGCAGTAATTTGTCAAATGAAAAATATTATTATTTTAATATATTTAACTTGACAAATAAGTCTTACGCAGAAAAAGCAATAAAAACAGAATTCGAATCTTTTTGCACAGAGAATCATTTAAACAGTAATGTTTATGATGGTAGATATATATATACTAGAAACATAGATAATCCTGATCAAAGTAAGGTTATATATATATATGATAGTCAAAATGATATAGAAGAACGTCAAATGTTTTTTGACAAAAAAAAGTTAGAAATACTTACACCTTTAGCAACATGTCTTCCAAACCTTATTAACGCAGAAAAAAATAAAAATTCTATGATAATTAATATAGAAGAAAAAACTACTGTAACAACTGTTATTAATCAATCAATATACAGTGTTGACACAATAGAAGAAGGAATGGGAGAAATATTAGATAAGATTAATGAAAAAGAAAATTCTTATTCAAAATCTTATGAAGTATGTCAAAACACAACTATATACACAATGGAAACAGACTATAACTCAATGGAAGAAAATGAGTATTTAAAATATATTATTCCTACATTATATAAGATAACTGAAAAGTTGCAAGTGTTACAGGACCCTTATAGAAAAATAGACAACATATATATAACAGGAATGGGAGCTGTAATTAACAATATCGACTTATATTTTAAAGAATATTTTAGAGAGTCAAAAGTTGAAGTTTTAAAACCTTTCTTCTTAGAAGAACAAATGAATATGAACATAAATATAAAAGACTATATTGAAGTAGACTCAGCAATAGCTTTAGCTATGCAAGGACTTGGAACTGGTATAAAAGCATTAAACTTTTTGGGCAAAGATTGGAAAGAAAATTTTAAAAACTTTCTAAATGCTGATTTAAAAACTTTGAAAGAAAAAAATAAATCACCAAAACAAAAAACAAAGAAAAGTTTTAAACTCAATATCAATACTGATATGAAAGGAAAGTTTGACTTTGCTGAGAAGTCTATTTTAAGGAGTATTATAACAGTATTTATTGTTATAGTTGTTTACTCTGCTGGTTCATGTTTTTTAGCAAATCAAATTGATAAGAAAATATCAGAAGCAAATGATGTAAGAAATTATATTATGGGAGAACTTTCAAAAGTAAGTTCAGATGATACCAAGATAACAGGTAGAACTATAGATTATCAAAGATACACTTCAAATTTGAATAATATTAGTTCAGCTATACAATTAAGAAATAGTAGAAAAAATCAAATTACAACTTTATTAAATAAGATTGTATACAATATCCCACAATTAGTTACTTTAGTATCAATTGACAATACAGAAATAACAGATGGAGAAAATATTAAGCAACATGTAGCATTAAAAGTTAAATCTGAAAAATATGAACAACTAGCATATTTTAAAGCAAAATTAAAAAATGCTAATATACTAGAGGACATTGTATCAACAGAAGGACAAAAAACAGGAAATGAAATAATTGTTACAATAGAAGGAAATCTAAGAACATATTAGAAATGGAGGAAGAGCAATGAGAAAGGCATTATTAAGCATATTATTAATATTGTGTATAACATTATTAGTGTTATTTATAAAAAATGGAATTCACATTGGTCCATTTCAAGTATATGGATTTAAAGATATACAACAGAAAAATACAGAATTAACACAAACAATTTCATCAGCAAATGCACAAAGCGATAGTTATACAGGTGCATTAGAAAAATTACAATCAGACGTTCAACTTCTTACAAAAGCAAAAAGAGACTATCTAGATTTAGTTGCCCAAAGTACTGATCGTGAAATAGAACAAGCAACACAAACAAAGATATATACGATTGAATATTTGTGGAGCAGAGTTGGAAATCACGCAACAGAACATGGAGTAACTCTAGAGAACATTGAATTAACAAGTTCTACACTAAATAATAAAAACTATTGTAATTTGAACTTTACTGTAAAAGGAGAATATCTTGCAATAACACAATTTATAACTGAACTAGAAAATGATGCAACATTAGATTTTATAATTGATGATTTTCATATGACATCTAGTCAAGCAAAATTTGTTGTAAAAGATGTTAGTGTACAAAGAGAACTTGTATCGTCTAGTCAAACAACAGATAGTTCAGGAACAAGTGGAACACAAACTAATGAACCAGAGGTAACTGTTTCTGATGATGGAACAAAATCAAAAGTATTAGGTGAAAAAAATAATTAACTTATGAAAAGGAGTTAAAAAAATGGCAAAAACAATAATAAAGGAAACTTTCATTATATTACTAATTACAGTTGCTGTTGCAGTAGTCCTAGCATTAATACTTTATCAATATATGCCAACAAATAGGATTATACCAAGCAAAGTAACAGCATATGCTACTCCAGAAGAAGTAGCAAAAGAAATAGAAGATCAAACTACAGAAAAACAATATGAATCAGAAAACAAGGTTTATTCTATTACAGATAGTGATTTAGCACAATACAGAAGAGAAAAAAATTACAATCCTGGAAAGGCAAATCCATTTGCAGAATATAGTAATGAAGTCGTACAAAGTGAAACAAGTGCTAATCAAAATGTAGATAGAAATACAACAGATAATTATTATACAGCATCAGGTGTAAACAGTGGTACAAAATAATTTTAATTTAGGTTATATTTATTATAATAAATATATATATAACACAATTTTTACTAAGGAGGGAAAAGAAATGTTTAAGAAAGAAAATGGTATTACTTTAGTTGCTTTAGTTGTTACAATAATTATACTATTAATACTAGCAGGAGTAACACTTGCAATAGCTGTTAATGATGGTGGATTAATTGATACATCTAAAAATGCAGTAAAGACACATAGTGAAGCAGCAGCTAACGAAACAGCAGACTTAGGAAACATGGCAGATCAATTACAAGATTTAATTAATGACCTAAAGAAAGAATAATTCTTTACTAAATCTATTATTCATGATAATAGTACTAAATATGAGGTTACCTAAATCAATCGTATTTAGGTAGCCTTTATTTAAAATTAAGAAGGAAAGGAAATTATAAATGAATGCTTTTATCTACATAATAATCTTTATAATGGGAGCCTTTTTTGGAAGCTTTTTAACACTTGCTACATATAGAATTCCTTTAAATAAAGATATAATATATAAGCAATCATTTTGCACAAAGTGTAACCACAAATTATCTTTCTTTGATTTATTTCCTATATTGAGTTATGTTTTTTTAGGTGGAAAATGTAGATATTGTAAATCAAAGATAAGCTTTAGATATCCATTAATTGAAATTTTAACTGGAATATCTTTTGTTGTTCTATCATTAGGCTTAGGAATAAACGCAGATACAATATTAACCTTTAAGGGAATCGAATTCGCACTTGGGGTATTATTTATCGTGTTTTTATTTTTAATTGCAGGAATAGATATTGAACACAATGAAATTCATAAGGGAGTACTGATATATGGTATAGTAATATCTTTATTAAATATTATATATCAATATTTTGTTATGGAGTATTTTAATGTTAATAGAATAATTATATATTTTGTCATTATAGCAATATTAACAGTATTAAGCACTTTTAGACTAAAGAAAAAAGCAAAAGATGATTATGAAATTAATATAATTATTTTATGTATAATTATAAACTTCTTTTGTCTAGAAATAGCAACAATATTAACAATTATATGTACACTATTTATTATAGCAATTAAAACATTATTAAATAAATTTATAAATAAAGGGAAAAAATATAATAAGAAGTTACCAATTGCATCTTATATATGTATATCAAATGCAATAGTATGGATTAGTATATTTTTATCACAAATAGGTGGTTAAATGAAAAAATATCATGAAAAAGGAGCAACAGGAATCGATATTGTTGGAGGACTAGTTATATTTGCATTTTCTAGTATTTTTGTTGTAAATTTATATTATCAAATTTATGTAACAACTGTTTCAACAAAGGTTCATGAGGTTGCAACAGGTTGTATAACCGAAGTATTTGAAAAAATCGATTTGGAAGACTATGATAATATTACTGAGGAAAGAATAAGGACATTTATTGAAGAAGCTAAGATGAATGAATATTTTAATAGAGAAAAAAATAATAGCTATGTAGAATTTTCTTTATTGAATTATGCCCAAGCAGCAGGTGAAGAGGAAGATATATTAAAAAAGATTTATATAACAGTAGTATATAATATAGGCGGAAATGAAGTAACTTTTCCAATGAGTAAAATAAAGATAAGAGAGTAGAAATATGAAAAAAGAAAAAGGAATAACCTTAATAGCATTGATAATGTATATAATTATTTTTTCAGTTACAATTGGATTATTGGCTTATTTAAGTAGTTATGTATATAGTAACTTAGATAATATTGGTTCTGATAGTATTAGTTCAGAAGAATTTAATAAATTCAATGTTAATTTTGTAAAAGATGTTAAAGAAAGCAAAAAAGTAAAAATAGAAAATAATGCTGATGAAGTAGTAATATCATTTGAAAGTGGTACAAATTATACTTATAAAGCATTAGAAAAAGCAATTTATAAAGATAAAGAAAAAATAGCAGTTAATATAGTTTCTTTCTCAGCAAAGAGTGGTAATGAAAATAACAAGGATATCATAGAAGTAAGCATAGCAACAGGAAAGGATGAAAGATATCCTAATTATTCAAAAACAATTAAGTATGTTTTAAAATATTGGTAAGAATATGTTTAAAGTGAGGTGATATTATGGCATCAAATAGACAAGCGCTAGGTATTGAATTAGTAAAAAAAGGAATTGTATCTCAAGATGATATAGTAAAGGCAATAGAATATCAAAAAAGTAATCCAAAAGAAAAAATAGGAGATATAATTTATAAATTAAATTTAGCTGATCCACAGAAATTACTAACTGCAATGGGAGAAATATTAGAAGAAAAAACAATATTTTTTAAAACAAGTGATATAAAGATAAATGTAAGTAGCTATATTTCTTTAGATCTAGCAGAAAAATATTTAGCAATACCTTATGAAGTATCTAATGGAGAAATTAAAGTATGTTTTGCAAGTACAATAAATAAAAGTGAAATTGAAACAGTAAGATTACTAATGCTTAATAAAGGATTGGTAATGATAACATACATTACGTTTAAACAAAACATTTTGGATACGTTAGAAGAATTAAATAAAGTATCAACAGATAAAATAAATACAGATGCAAATGGTTCAAGTATTGTTGATAATATTATAAAAGCTGGAATAAAACAAAGGGCAAGTGATATTCACATAGAACCACTAGAAAAAGACCTTAGAATCAGGTATAGAATAGATGGTATTCTTTTTGATGTTGCACACATAGATAAAGATAAACAAGCGCAGATTATAGGAAGATTAAAAGCAATATCAAATATGCATATGGAAAAACAAGAATCTCAAGATGGTAGAATTATCATGTATCCAGATTACAATATTCGTGTATCTTCACAAAAAAATATTTATGGTGAAAAATTTGTTTTAAGATTATTGAAGAAAAATACAACAGTTAGAGGCTTGTTTGAATTAGGATTTCCAAACGATGAACAGCTAGTAAAAGAAGCTTTTAATAAGAGAAATAGTGTAACAATAATAGCAGCACCAACTGGAGAAGGAAAAACAACTACCCTTTACAGTGTAATTGATTTATTAAATAAAGAAAGCATCAATATTACAACAATTGAAGATCCAGTCGAAATAAGAATACCGGGATTAAATCAAATAGAAATAGATCCAAAAACTACATTTGCAGAATCGCTAAGAACTGTTTTAAGACAAGACCCTAATATCATACTTGTTGGAGAAATAAGAGACCAAGAAACAGCAGAAATAGCAATGCAAGCAGGACAAACTGGTCATTACGTACTAACAACTATACACACTATAAATGCAGTTGAGATTATATCAAGATTAAGAAAATTAAATATATCAAACTACGATATAGGAAGTACTTTAGCAACAGCAATATCTCAAAGATTAGTAAGAAAATTATGTCCAAAATGCAAGAGAGAAAGACCATTTAGTGATGAGGAAAAAGAAATAATAAGCAAAATAGGAAATAAATACAATGTTAATTTTGACTTAGATAATAAAGTTACTTATGATGCAGTAGGCTGTAGCTATTGCAATGATAGTGGATATTTTGACAGAATTGGTATTTTTGAAACATTAATTATAACAGAGGAAATTAAAGATTTAATAGTTTCAAATGCTTCTACTATACAAATTAGAGATAAAGCTTTAGAGCAAGGCTATAAGCCATTAGTAGTAAATGGAATAGATAAAGTAGTTAATGGAATTACTACTTTAGAAGAACTAAATGATAAATTACTATTTTATTAAAATTTACGAAAGGAAAGAGTATAATGAATGTAGATGAAATTTTAAGAAAAGCGAACGAAGCAGGAGCATCTGATGCTCACTTTGTATCAGGACTAAAACCTATTTTAAGAGTAAATAGAGAGTTAATTACTCTTGAAGAATATGATAAGATTACTGATGATGACATGTGGGACGCATATGATTATTTTCTAAAGGGTAATGTAGAAAAAGACAAAAGCTTTAGAGAAAAGAAAGTTTTAGACTGCTCAGAAGAGTTTGGAGATATTCGTTTAAGAATAAATGTATCATACTCATGTGGTGTACCAGTTATAACAACTAGATTAATAAGAAATGAACTACCAAGATACGAAGATTTAGGTGTACCAGATATAGTTAGGAGAATGACTTTGCAACCACAAGGATTAATACTTGTTACAGGAAAAACTAACTCAGGAAAATCAACTACATTAAATGCATTAATTAATTATATAAATGAAAATCAAAGTAGAAAAATACTTACATTAGAAAGTCCAATTGAATATAAACATACATCAAAGAAATCAATTATAATACAAAAAGAGGTAGGTGCTGGTGGAGATATGCCAGCATACAGTATTGGAACTAAAAATTCTCTAAGAGAGGATTGTGATATATTAGTAATAGGGGAGATAAGAGACAAGGAAACATTAGATGCTGCAATAGAAACAGCTGAATCAGGACATTTAGTATTAGGAACATTACACACAAAATCTTGTGCAGAAACAATAGATAGAATGATAAACTTCTATGAAGTAAGAGACCAAACAACAATAAAATTCTTAATAGCATCATTATTAAAGTTAGTTATTTCACAAAGACTTATCAAAAATAAAAGAGGAACACTAACTTTAATACCCGAGGTTATGGTAGTTGATAACGTAATATCAGGTATTATTAGAAAAGATAAGTTAAGTGTTTCAGAAATTGAAGACGCAATACAAAGTTCTTCAGGAAATGGAAGTATAGGTTCAATAAATGCCTTAGCTGAATTATATGTTGATGATGTAATAACACTAGACCAAGCAAAAGCTCAAATAGAAGAGAAAAATTTTGAAATACTAAATAGAACAATAATGCAATTGAGGATGAAAAGAGAAGAAAAAAATAAAATGTCTACACAATCAGGATTTTAATTTAGAATAAATAAAGCGAAGAAAGGAGTAAAAAATGCCGGAATATATATACAAAGCTGTTGACAAGAATGGAATTATAGTAAAAAGTAGAATTGCAGAAAAAAGTAAACAAAATCTAGTAAAAAGATTAAAAGCTAACGAAATGACACCTATAGATATAATTCAAACAAGTTTTGGTAAATCACAAAAAGCAAGTAGAAATAGAATCTCAAATACAGAAGAATTGATGAAAATAGCCAATTCGGCAAACATTGCTAAAACAAAAACGAGAAAACTGACAACACAAGAACGTATAAATATGATGTTATCTTTGCAACAAAAAATCACAGTTAGAGATTTAATTATATTTACACAAAGTTTTTATTTACTTAAAAGAGCAGGATTTAACAATGTGCATGCACTTTCCACAGTAGCAGAATCTACAGAAAACTCAACATTAAGGGGTATACTAGAAGATATACAAGCTGGAGTAGAAGGTGGAAACTACATGTACACAACGATGGAATATTATTCAGATATATTTCCATATATATATATAAATCTTATAAAAGTTGGTGAACTTTCAGGTTCTCTAGAAGAATCATTAAGACAAGCAGTTGAATATCTTGAAACTTCTTCTGAATTAACTAAAAAAATAAAATCAATCTTGATTCCTAATATAGCACAATTTATATTCTTATTTGTAATTTTAATAATAGGATCAGTTGTTATAATACCAATTATTCAAGATGTATTTGATAAAATAGGAAGTAAGGAACAGCTACCAGCGATAACATTAGCATTTTCATCATTTTTAAGTTCTTTACAAGATGTCTGGTATATTCCTCTACTAATATTGGCTGTAATTATTGCAGCATTAATGCTATATATAAAAACTCCTAGAGGCAGATATAATTGGGATTATTTTAAATATAAAATGCCGATATTTGGAAAATTGATATTTGCAATAGATTTCTCAAGATTAAGCAAGGCAATGCTTTTAAATTTAAGAAATGGTATGAGAATTCAAGAATCGCTAGATGTCAGCAAGACAGTTGTAAAAAACTATGTTATGCTTTCTATAATTGAATCAGCAATAAATAACATAATAGCAGGAGATTCATGGGTTAAACCATTTGAAGAATCTGGACTTGCAAGCACAATGGTTACAGAAATGCTTAAAATAGGTATGCAAACTGATTTACCAACAATGATGGAAAAATTAGTTGATTTTATGGAAATGGATATAGATGTAATATTACAAAGAATTATAAAGGTATTACCACAAGTTATGTACAGTATAATTGGTGTTTTGCTAATATTTATTACAGTAGTTGTATTAGTACCTTGTATCCAAGTTTATATGGGAACATTCTTATTCTCAGCAGTATTAGGAGAATAGTTAAATTTAAAACAAAATCTAAAAATATTATAGTTTTTGCACCTTGTTGTCGCTGGGCAACTAAGTGGTTGTCGCTCCATTCGCGCTTCGCTTGGTCGCTACGCGGTGTTGCTAACTATAATATTTTTTAGATTATGAAAGGTAAAATATGAAGATAGGAATAGACATAGGTGGAAGCCATATAGCAAGTGGAATAGTTGACAAATCAGGTAAATTAATAAGTAAAGAAATCAGAGATGTTAGTACAAAATTAATAAAAACAGAAATGCAAGCACAAAAGCTTATTTTAGATATTATTGAAGACGAGATAGATAAGTTGCTTGATAAAAATGATTATGATATAAGAGATATATCTAAAATTGGACTTGCAGTTCCTGGAAATCCTACGGAAACAGCAATTAAAAATACAGTAAATTTACATATAAAAAAGTTTGAAATTGCTAATATATTAGAAAAAAGATATAATGCACCAATCAAACTAAGAAATGACGGAAAATGCGCAGGGTATGCAGAAAAAAATTATGGAGCATTAAAAGGGTATGACGATTGTGTATTTCTATGTATAGGTACAGGAGTAGGAAGTGCTGTATTTTTAAATGGAGACTTATTAAAACCAAAAAGAAATCCAGGATTTGAATTAGGTCATATGGTAATAGATAAAAATGGAGCAGAATGTAATTGTGGAAATAGAGGATGTTTTGAAACTTTTGCATCAATGAAAAGATTCAAAAAAGAAGCTATAAGAAGATTAAAATTAGACAAAAATATTCAATCAGAAGAAATGCGAAAATATATTAAAGAAAATATTAATGATGAAAAAGTAAAAAAATTAGTCGACGAATATTTAGATAATGTAAGCATTGGAATTGCTAATATTATAAATATATTTGAACCAGAAGCAATTTGTTTTGGAGGAAGTTTTTCATATTATGAAGACATTTTCATTCCAAGAATAAAAGAAAATTTAAAAAAATATATATTTAATAAAGATACTAATTATGAATTAGTATCAGCAAAATTGAAAAATGATGCAGGAATAATAGGAGCAGCTGAAATATAATCAGCTGTTCTTTTCGTTCTAAAGCATAATATCAATTATTTTTTTGATTTTCTGGTATTACAATCTTACCATGATTTTTAGTATCATTTTCATGAACTTCAAAGGTTAAATTATCTCTAACATCAGAGATTTTTAAATCTTTAGATTTTCCTTTAACAATTTTTATTTTTTTATCTTCATTATCTTTTTTTTCTTCCATAATAGATTCGATTCCTTTCTCACGTGTTCACTAAAAAAATATTATCATATTAGAGAAAATAAATCAATATTTGTGAGGTTAATAACATAAATATATGTAAAGATAATCACAAAATTATATTTATGTTTTTTATAATAGCAGTAAATAACATAAAAGTATTGAAATTAACCATAAAAAAGTGGTAAAATAAATATACTTAAATGGGGAAAGGTATAAAATGGATAAGGAGAAAATAAAAGGAATAATAGAAGCAATATTATTTTCAACTGGTAGAGTAGTAAAAATAAAAGAACTTATGACAATATTAGAAATGAGTTCAGATGATGTAATTAAATATGTAGGAGAACTTGAAGAAGAGTACAAAAATGCAAATAGAGGACTAGAGATTGTTAGAGTTGAAGATGGATATCAGTTAGCATCAAAAAAAGAATATTACGAATATTTATATCCAGCTTTTGATAAAAGGATAACTCCTACTCTTTCACAAGCTTCTCTAGAAGTATTGGCAATACTTTCTTATAATCCAAGAAGTACTAAGGCTGATATTGATATGATAAGAGGCGTTGATTCTAGTGGTACTATGTATAGATTGCTAGAATATAATTTAATAGAGCAATCAGGAAAGGCCGATTTACCAGGAAAGCCAATGACTTACAAAGTAACGACAGACTTTTTAAAAATGTTTGGCTTAAAATCACTCAAAGATTTGCCAGAACTACCGAAATACAAACTTGATAGTAATAGACAAGTTGTTATTGATGAGTTAGTTGAAAGTAGTCAGAAAGAAATTAAGAATAATGAAGACGAAACTAGCGAAAAACATAAAGACGTAAAATCAGATAAAAAAGAAGAAATAAATAATAGAAAAGAGGGAGAATAAAATGAAATTATCACAATCAGGAATAGGAACGATGAGAGTAAATAATTTAGATGAAATGTATCCTGCACAAGATATTTTATTACAATCAGGACAATTAGTTCAATATGGTACAGGAATATATGCATATAGCAATATAGTTATGCTTGTAAAAAGAAACTTAGAAAGAATAATAGAAGAAGAATTAAATAGGGCAGGTTGTATAGAAGTACAACTTCCAACACTTCAACCAGACACGATGTGGAAGAATTCAGGAAGATGGGATAAGTACATTGAAGAAGGAGTAATGCTTACAGTAGAATCAGATAAAGGAACATATTGTATAGCACCAACAGCAGAAGAAGCGGTTGTTGAATTTGCAAGAGAAAAATTAAAATCATATAAACATATGCCAGTTACATATTATCAAATAGGAGAGAAGTACAGAAATGAAATAAGAACAAGAGGATACCTTTTAAGAGGAAAATCATTCTTAATGATGGATGCATATAGTTTTGATACTGATTTAGAAGGATTAGATAAATCTTATAAAAATATAAGAAATGCATATTTAAGGATAGGAGATAGATTAGGACTTAAATTTTTACCAGTTGTTGCAGATAATGGATCAATGGGTGGTAAGAAAAGTGAAGAATGTATGTTAGTTTCTCCAATAGGTGAAGATACAATTCTTTATGATGAAGAAACTCAGGTTGCTTTAAATACTGAAATATTAGAAAAAGAAAATTATGAACAATATCTAGAAACAGAATATGGAATTAAAGATATATCAAAATTTAAGAAAACTAAATCAATAGAATTAGGACACATTTTTCAACTAGGAACAATGTATTCAGAAAAAATGAATGCCAAGTACATAGATAAAGATGGCAAAGAGAAACCTTATTATATGGGATGCTATGGAATAGGTGTATCAAGACTTTTAGCAGCAATATATGAAAATTCAGTTTTAAAAGATGAAAATGGTAAAGTAACAGGTATTGTTTTGCCAAAGAACTTAGCACCATACAAAGTGCAAATAATTTATAAAATGGAAAGCGAAGAGAAAACTAAACAAGCATTAGAACTTTATGAAAAACTAAAAGAAAAAGCAATCTTAGATGATAGAGAAAATATATCTTTTGGAGCTAAAATAAAAGATTGCAAAATACTCGGAACTCCATATATGGCAATACTAGGAGATAAAGTAGAAGACGGAAAAGTAGAATTAGAAGATATCAAAACAGGAGAAAAGACAATAGTTACTATAGATGATGTTGCAAAAATAATATAATTATATTATATAAAAAACTTAGTAGAAAAAAACTACTAAGTTTTTATTTGGTTAATATATGTAACATTTCTGGGTAAAGAGTTATAGCATTCTTCTTCCAGTTATTAACTATATTTTGAGCTTGTTCTCTTGAATAAGCAAAAGTTTTTATTTCAAATACAACTTCACCACTTTCAACTATCTTACACTCAATTTCGTATTCATTTTCACTTTTTGGAGTATATTCAGCAATTACAGATTCTTGATTTTCAAATGATTCTATATTTGTTTTAAAATTTGTATCAACTTTTAATTTAATAATTCCAGGTAATATATCTAATGTTAAGTCTAAAGTATTTTTACCAGACTCAGTTATCTCATATACATCTTGAGTTTCTTTTTCATATTTAACAATATACTTTACTTCTAATAAATCCAAAAGAAATTGTTGAAAGTAAAAGTAGTTTAAATCTATTGCAGAAGTAATTATACTGTAAAGAGCATCGCTTGTGATAGGCTTATTAACATTACTTAAAATATACAAAATAAGTACTTTGTTTTCAGCTAAAGTTTCACTATCAGATGTAATTTTCAAATTAAAAACCTCCTAGTATAATAATGTAAGTTAAGAAAATTAACTTAACATTATTTATTTTTTTCTGTGAGTCTTTTCATA
>CANQLO010000035.1 GCA_947624715.1 uncultured Clostridia bacterium | reverse complement strand
AATACTCAAAGAGATTTAAATATTGCTTTAATGAATGAATTTAGTTTTATCTGTAAAAAAGAAAATATTGATATTTACGAGGTAATTAAAGGAGCATCTACAAAATGGAATTTCTATAAATGCTATCCAGGGTTGGTAGGAGGACATTGCATAGGAATAGATCCATATTATTATATTTATTTAGCTGAACAATTAAAATTGAATAGTGATATAGTAAAAACAGCTAGAAAAATAAATGAAAATATGACTAATTTAATAGTTCTTAAAACTAATGAATTACTAGAAGAAATAAAAGGAATTAGAAAAATACTTATTTTAGGAATAACCTATAAAAAAGATACTACTGATACTAGAAATAGTAAAATTATAGAAATTGCAAATAAATTAAGTTTAAACAAACAAAATGATGTTATTGTTGTTGATAGTGTTGAAGTTGAAGAAAAAAATAAAAATCTTTTTAATTTTGCTAAACTTGATGAAGTAAAAAATGTTGATTTAATTATACTAGGTGTTTCACATCAACAATTTAAAGAACTAAATATTGAAAATATAAAGGAAAAATTTAAAGACAAATCTAGAATTATAGAAATAGGAGATAGTTTTAGAGATAAATTAAAAGGTAAAATTGATTATTATTGGAATCTATAAAGAATATGTAAAAAAAATAGGCTAACCATTTTATATTATGAATAGTCTATTTTTTCACTTCAAAGGCAATTATATAAAAAATAGTCATAAATCTATTTCAAAGATAATATTAAAAAAAAAAATTAGGTATATATGGTACAAAATAACAAAGAACAACAAAAAGTAATGACCTATGAAGATGTATATTGGTACTAAAGATATGACAATAAATGATTTAGAAATTTAATTAGAAATCGTATTAAGATTTACTATAGAAATATCTCCAAAAATAAGGACGGCAGTAAGAATATTACTATTTGATAATAATGACAGGATTGCTATATTACATAAAAAAATAAAAAACAAATTTAAACTTACTGAAGATAAGAAAAATGCATGTGGTTTCTACCATATTAGCGATGCTTTAGAAATAGTTGTAAATAAAAAGAAAGAATTTAATAAGGAATATTTAATCAATAGAAAAAATACTTTATAAAAATTCTTATTTAGTATGTGTAAAATAAAAAGAGGTGACTCTAAACAATGAGTTTCCTCTTTTTGTATAAAAAATATATATCATACCCTCAGCATACTAAACCAATCTGTAAATATTTTTCTTGTCATTGTAGCAATACCATATTTATCAATATCTTCATTGGCAATTAGGTCAACTGTTGCAAGAACATTTCCATCAGATGTAAAAGTTACCTCGCCAATTTTTTGACCAGTTGTTATTGGTGCAGATACATTATTATAAATTTCAACAGTTTGTTCAATATTTTGAGAATTAGACTTAGGAAGTATTAATCCAAAATCTTCTTTAAATACCGCTTCGGTTGTATTTTTTAACCCCTTACCAACATTACACATTCCAACAACTTCATTTATAGAAGCTAAAGCTTTATACTGATAATTGCTAAATCCATAATCAAGCAATTTTCTTGCTTCTGCAAATCTTACGGCACTTGTTTCGCCTTTCATAATAACAGCAATTAAAGATAGATCATTTCTAGTTGCAGATGCTGATAAGTTAAAAAGTGCAACAGAAGTAGAGCCAGTTTTAAGCCCGGTGCAACCTTCATAATTTCTAACAAGTTTGTTTGTATTTACTAATTGTGATTTACCATCTCTCAAACTATCCATATAAATTGTAGTATATTTAGTTATAGCAGGATGTTTAGTTAAAAGTTCTCTTGACATAAGTGCAATATCATAAGGAGATGTTAAATGACCATCTTCATCAATACCATGACAATTTTTAAAAGTAGTATCATTCATTCCTAGGACTTTTGCTTTTTCATTCATTTTCATTACAAAAGCTTCTTCTGAACCCTCCAAAAACTCAGCCATAGCAACTGTACAGTCATTTGCCGAAACTACGCAAATTGCCTTTAGCATTTCATCTACAGTAAGTTCTTCACGAGTATCAAGCCATATTTGAGAACCACCCATAGAATTTGCGTTTTCACTACAAGGAACCTTATCTGTTAAAGCTATTTTTCCAGAATCTAATGCTTCCATAATAAGAAGTATTGTCATTACTTTTGTAACAGAAGCAGGTCTTAATTTTTCATGCATATTGTAATCATATAAAACTGTACCAGAATTTTGCTCAATTAAAACAGCTCCACCACAAGTCAATTTTAATGGATTGTCTTGAACTGGTGCATTAGTCACATTAGTAGAGTTTTGTGAGCTATATCCAACAAGATTTGATGAAGCGGGTGCCCATACTGGAACTGCACTAGTAGCATAACAAGCAAAAATACTTGAAAAAATAATAATTAAAATTATATTTATTATAAGAAATTTTCTTTTCATACTATCCCTCCAATTATTAAATAGTATGTCTAAATAAATTAAATATGATAATTATTTATAAAATCATTTATATAAGATTATTGCATTGAATGTAATATATTTAAAGATAATATTTGCAAAATATGAAAAAATGTAGTATTATTAATATAATGGCAATAGCCATGTAGAATTGAACCGATAAAAAAATATCATAAGGAGGAAGAACAATGAGTCGGTACAGTAAAATTGTGCTTGAGGCAGAAAGAGGAATAATCTTGGTTGTCTCAGAAGAAAATGATGGGGAGCTGATTGTTAAGGCTCAGAAACTATCCAAAACAAGTTCTAACATTGAGTTTCCAATTGTAGTAGCCGGAGAATATGCTCCATGCTTGTCTTTGTATAGAGATAAGGCTGGAAGAAAGGCTATTATTCCACCTGGCTGGACCGTTTCGGGTCTGGAAAAGGAAAATACCATTTTTGGTAAGAATGTTGGCTTAGTTATTTACAAGATCAATAAAGAGGATGTTGAGGAAATTAACTGGGCTAACGATGATGAAGTTGAATTCCTGAAACGGACATGCAATCAATTTGTGTGGGTACCAGTTAGCTTAATAGATGCTGATGGTACAATTGATGGATTTAATTTCAACCAGAAATTTGGTAGAAGAGATTACTTTGACGATAAGTTCGGAGGAGGACAATTTCATGAGAGCTTTGTGGGTGAACTGCTTATGCAATTCGAAAGTGTCAAGAGATATGGAGGATTTTATATCTCACGTTATGACATTTCAAAGTCGTTAGATGGAAAGCCGTATTCTGTAAAGGCAGTAAAACCATGGGTAAGAATCAATTTCGAGGATGCTAGAGCAGTTGCATCTACGATTGAAAATACTCATATGGTTATGAGTCATCTAACTTTTGGTGCAGAATACGATTCGGTATTAGCATGGCTTATCTCATCAAGAACTAAAACTCTTGATGAAATAGCAGATGATTCTAGCAAATGGGGTAACTACTGGAATTCAAACAGGAAAACAGTCCTTGAAACAGGAAGTAGAGAAGAATGGAGTGCCAATAACATCTACGATTTAGCGGGAAACGTAGATGAATGGACTCAGGAAGAAGCAGAAAAATCCTATCATATTATACGTGGAGGATTTAGATGTGCTTTTGGATTCTATTATCCAGTGTCATTCCGCTATTATAGCAATTCTCTGAGTGGCTATAATGATATTGGATTTCGCGCAGCACTTCTTATCAAGTAATTTTCAAGCACAAAATATAGAGAGACTTTGAGATTTCAAAGTCTTTCTATATTTATTTAGTTTATAACTTATTAACTACGAACTGAAACTATTCTAGCTGTTACTTGTTCATTTTCACTATCCATGTATATTTTAATTGTTGAACCTGTATTATTTGTAAATTTTAAATCTAGCACTCCGAAAGATACAGATGCATCTTTTCCTTCCTCAACATATGCAACTTGTTTTTTATGAGGATGTCTTTCAGTTATTTCAATACCTTGAGTATTTAAACATGCATTATAAAGAGTAGTACTTACTTGACAATTACCACCACCAAAATCCTTAGTGAGTTCTGTATCAACTAAAACATCAGCTTGCTTATATCCTTTATCCTCAGTAGGCTCTCCAATTGTATCATTAAAGGAAAAACTTTCACCATTTTTTAATGTAGTACCATTTATGGTGTTGCAAGATAATCTTATATTTTCTAATCTATTTTCATCTCCAGCAAGATTAGTAGAAAAGCTTGAAAGTTCTATTTCTTGTTGAGGTTCTGCAGTTTCATTTAATGATGATTTGCTGGTATTTTCTATTGAATTTATTATTTCACTTTGTTTATTTTGCTTACTTACATTTTGATTGCTATTTTTTGAAAATAAAAAAACAACGGGAACAGCCAAAAGTATAAGTGGAACAAATATAAATGATTTTGCTTTATTTTTCATTAAAAGTATCCCTTTCTTATATATCAATTTAGAAATTATTTTTTCATAAATAAGAAAATATATGCAAAAACTTGTTTACTTTTTATTAAAACTATAATATTTTTGTGAAAAACAAACTTTAATTCAAATCTGTATTGACAAAATGCGATAAATTAAATATAATTAATCTAATAGAAAAGAGGGAAGTTGTATGGGAAAGGTATGGAAGAAACTGCTTTTCATTATTTTAATTATTGCTTGTTTATTTAATATAGTGACAAAACTAGTAAAAAGAAATTCATTACAAGATGAGTTACAAGCAACATTTGAATATTTAACAAATAAAGAAAACACAGTTGAAAAAACTGAAAATAACGAAAATAACTAAATGGGCTGATTATTTTAAAATATAACTTCAGCCCATTTTAATTTGAAAACTATTTCATAAATATGTTTACTTTAAGTAAAAAACAAGAAAAGGATAAATTTTGAGATGTATAAAAAAATTATATCAAATAAATATTTTCATTATTTAATAATTATAATAGCTTCTATATTATTTTCATTCAATTTTTTTAGATTAAATCTATCAGAATTTAATGAAGCAAGAATTCATATAGTGAGAATTATATCAATTAAGGATGTTATACTAAATAATATATTTCCATGTTTTATAAGCGCAAAACATATGATGGGTTTCGGATATGGTTTAAATATTTTTTATGGGCCACTTACAACTTACATACCAATATTATTTTCATTTTTATTCAATTCAAGCATAATGGGATTAAAACTATTTACATTACTTACAATTATTTTGTCAGGAATAACAATGTATAATTTCATTTTAAAAATATCAGAGAGAAAAGCAATTGCAATTTTAGCTTCTTTAATATATATTGCTGCACCATATAAATTAACAGATATATATTCAAGAAATGCAGTTGGGGAATATACATCATTTATTTTTATTCCATTGGTATTTGAAGGATTATATGAATTATTAAAAGGAAATAAAAAAAGACATTATTTAATCATAATAGGAGCAGTTGGATTAATATTATCACATACAATTACAACAATATATGTTGCTCTATTTGCACTTATATATTTAGCTGTAAATTATAAAATACTAAAGGATAAAAAAATAATAAAGTATATAATTATAGATTTGATCTTAATACTATTATTATCATCATTTTATTTGATTCCGCTTCTAGAACACAAAATTTACGGCGATTATACTATATTTGACAGCGAGTCAATGGGAGCAACACCAAGAAATGTATTATTATCAGGAATTGGATTCGGTGAGCTTCTAGCTTCTGAGTTTGGAAATCAAGAAATTGTATTTTCATTAGGAATAATAATATTATTTTGTTTAATATTAACTTTCTTTACATTTAAGAAATTAAAAAATAAAAATGAATATTTACTATTTTTAATATTATCATTTTTATGCTTGTGGATGTGTACAAAGGCATTTCCTTGGTTCTTGCTACCAGGTCTGTTTTCAATAGTACAGTTTGCATGGAGACTAGAGGGCTTCTTTATATTCTTTGCTTCTTATATTTGTGCCTGCAATATAATGACTATAGCAGAGATGATAAAAGACAAAAAGAATATACTACCAATTACAGTTATTGTATTTAGTCTAATATGTGGCTTTGGTGGAACAACGAGATATATAAAAGATGGTAATTTGCAACATGATGTTGAATATGAAAATAATATATTAACATCAGAAAAATTATCACCATTTCAAGTAAACAGAGAATATTTACCACTTAATTGTGATAAAAATTTAGATTATATAACAGATAGGGAAGACAAGGTTATTGTTTTAGCTGGAAATGCTGAAATCTCAAATGAGGAAAAAAGTGAACTTAATTTAAAATTTACAGCAAAAGATGTAAAAGATGCAACCTTAGAACTTCCATATATTTTCTATCATGGTTATACTGTTAGATTAAATGACAAAGTAATAAAAACATATGAATCAGAAAATGGTTTTTTATGTATTGACTTAAATGAATCTGGCAATGTTACATTAAGTTATACAGGAACTATTATTGAAAAAGTCGGATATGTAATATCTGGTTTAACATTAGTTTGCTTAATAGTTTATATTATTTTAAAAAGAAAAGTAGGAGAAAAAATTGGAAACTAAAAAAGATAAATTAACTGCATTTTTATTTATTGTAATATCATCATTATTTATATCAATTCCATTAATAAAGCTTAACATACAATTTGATGATGGTATTCAACATGTTGTTAGATTAATTGAAACATTAAAGTCAATAAAATCAGGTGGATTATTTCCAGTTATAATGCAAGGTTTATGCAATGGTTTTGGATACTCATGGAATCTATTTTATAGTCCATTTACAGCATATTTACCACTAATTTTAAAAATATTTGGTTTTTCATATGGTACTTGTTTGAAGTTATTTATGATACTTATATCAGTAGTTTCTGGATATTCAATGTACTTCTTTATGAAAAAAATATTATCAAATAAAGATATAGAAAATAAAAGAAAAAACTATATAGCTATTTTAGCCGCTTCACTTTATATTATGGCACCATATAGAATAACAGACATGTATATAAGAATTGCTGTTGCAGAGCTTGCATCTTTTATATTTATACCAATAATATTTAATGGATTATATACAATAGTTAATCAAAAGAAAAAAAGTCTCATTTTGGCATTTGGTATTATTGGATTAGTATTATCACATACATTAATTGCTTTTTACACTGCAATATTCTGTGTAATTTATTTATTAGTAAATATTAAAGAAGTTAAAATTAAACAATTACTTGAGATTTCAAGAAATGTTATAATTGGCTTACTCATTACAGCATTTTATTGGATTCCTTTAATTGAAAGTAGATTTGCTGCAAATTATGAAGTGTTTAATCAAGCACATATGATACAAATTGATACTTTGATTGATTTAAAAGTAGATATAATGGAATTATTAACAATAAAAAATGGTAGAATGGCTTATTTTATAGGGCTTCCTATTATTGTTGGATTAATACTTACCATCTATACAGCAAATAAAATCACAGATAAAAAGAATTATTATTTGTTTTTAATATCAGGAATAATTTGTGTTATACTTACTTTAAAATTCATACCTTTTGAAAAATTTCCTAATATAATAAAAATGATGCAATTTTCATTTAGATTATTGGAATTTAGTTCATTTTTCTTAACTATTGTTGCAAGTATAAACTTAGGTTACTTTGTTAAGAAATTTAATTTATTTCCATTACTAGTTATTGTATGTATTATGGGAGATTTATTAATACCTATTGTACATAATATAAGCTTTGAGGATGAAACTTATAGTGAAGAAATCTTAGAACAGTCTATACCAGTTACTAAATGGACTGGAAGAGTTCATGCAGGTTGTGCTAGTTTTGAATATTTACCAACAAAAGCTTTTGAAAATTTAGATTACATTATATCAAGAGAAGATACAGCTATAGCAGTAGATGGAGATGTTGAAATTACAGATTTTAATAAACAAGGTACAAATTCAAGTTTTAAAGTAAATGGAAGCGGTACAATAGAACTTCCATATATATTTTATATTGGATATACCGCAAAGGTAAATGACAAAAAAGTAAAAATAGAAGAATCAGAAAATGGTTTTTGTCAGATATATATAAACGCTGAAAATAATAATTTAACAGAGGCAAGTAAAAACAAAAATGAATTGGCTGAAGCAAATACTAATGAAAATAATTTAGCAGAAGTAAAAGTTTCATATACAGGAACAATAGCTATGAAGGTATCTTTAGTGATAAGCATAATTACTACATTAGGTGTGATTATATTTTTGATAATAAATAGAATTCGTAGAATTAAATAAAATATATTTATGATTTTTAACAATTAAATGTGAATTTTAACAAAACAAGCTTAAATTATTGAAAATTACGTTTAAATGTAGTAAAATACAAATTAATGATGTACAAAGAGAGGAGGAAATGTTAGCCCTTAGGACTAACTCTAAGATTGCAAAAATGTCAAACAAAACTGTAGCAATAATAGGAAAACCTAATGTAGGAAAATCAACTTTTTTCAACTATCTTATAGGAGAAAGAAAAGCAATAGTTGGAGAAACTCCTGGACTTACTCGAGATAGGATATATGGAGAAACAAACTGGAGAGGTAGAAAATTTACAATCATAGATACAGGTGGAATAGAAGAAAAAAGTGAAGATGTTATAGCATCACAAATGTTAATTCAGGCTGAGATTGCAATAGATTTAGCTGATTTAGTTATATTCATGACAGATGTTAAAACAGGTGTTACAAGTATTGATAAAGAAATTGCTTTAATGCTAAAGAGAGCAAATAAAAAAGTTATACTTGTATGCAATAAAGTAGATGATTTTAAAAAATTAGAAAATGATATATATGAATTTTATAATCTTGGTCTTGGAGAACCACATCCAATATCATCTGCAAATGCTAAGGGTATAGGAGATGTATTAGATGTAATATATGAAGAACTACCAAGTGAAGATGAAGAAGAAATAGAAGATGAAAGAATAAAAGTTGCAATAATAGGAAAGCCAAATGTAGGCAAATCTTCCCTTATAAATAAGATTTTGGGAGAAAATAGACTTATTGTAAGTAAAGTAGCAGGAACAACACGAGATGCTATAGATTCAAATTATGAAAATGAACATGGAAAATATACTTTTATTGATACTGCAGGATTAAGAAAACATAGTAAAATAGATGAAGATATTGAAAAATATAGCATATTAAGAACAAATCTTGCAATAGAAAGATCAGATGTTTGTATTTTAATGATAGATGCTAATGAAGGAGTTACAGAACAAGATACAAAAATAGCAGGACTAGCACATGAAGCTGGAAAAGCAGTTATTATTGCTATAAATAAATGGGATGAATATAATAAAGAAAATGGAACATTAGAAAATTATACTAAAGATGTATATAATAAACTCTCATATTTATCATATGCACCTATAATATTTATCTCAGCTAAAACAGGTCAAAGAGTAGATAAAATATTTGAATTAATAAATAAAGTATCAAATTATAATTCAATGAGAATATCTACTTCAAATTTAAATGAAATCTTAGCAGAGGCAATATCAATAGTACAGCCACCAACAGATAAAGGAAGAAGGCTTAAAATTTATTATATGACACAGGTGAGTACAAAACCACCAACTTTTGCTATATTTGTAAATAGTAAAAAATTATTCCATTTTTCATATCAAAGATACTTAGTTAATAAACTAAGGCAGGAATATGATTTTAGTGGAACGCCAATTAGAATTCTAGTTAGAGAAAGAGAGGGAAAAGATGATGATTAATTATATTGTAGTAGCTGTTGTAGCTTATTTAATTGGAAGTATTAATTTTTCAATAATATTCACAAAAAAATTTGCAGGATTTGATGTAAGAGAAAAAGGAAGCGGAAATGCAGGAACAACAAATGTTTTAAGAACCGCTGGAAAGGGATTGGCAGCCTTTACACTATTATGTGACATATTAAAAGGTGTTGCCGCAGTTTTAATCGCATTATTAGTTGGAGAAATGATAAAAGCAGATAATGGAGTAAGAGCAATTTTAGTTCAAATTGCTAGTGTATTTGTAGTAGTAGGACATACTTATCCTATATTCTTTAAATTTAAAGGTGGAAAAGGTGTTGCTACAGCATTAGGAGTTATATTAATGGTAAATTGGGAAATTGGTTTAATATGTTTAGTGTTTGCTTTAATATTAATGGCTTTATCTAGAATGGTTTCATTAGGCTCACTTGCTGCTGCAATATTATTTCCAATATTATGCTTATTTAGTAGAACAAATTATATAATTGGTGGAGAAGAAGCTCATTTTGCATATATAATTTTTGCTATAATTTTAGCAGTAATAGTTATATTTAATCATAGAGATAATATTAAAAGATTAACTCATGGAACAGAAAATAAAATCAGTTTCAAAAAATAATTTCTAAAGAAAAATTTTAAAAATTGAAATCAAGTTTTTAAGAAAAATATAATAAAAAAATGAAAGGAAACAAACTAATGAGTAAGACAATTGCAATAGTTGGAAGCGGAAGTTGGGGAATGGCTTTAGCTAATCACCTTGGAGAAAAAGGAAACATTGTAAAAGTATGGTCTTTTTCAGAAGAAGAAAAAGATATTATCAATAATAAACATACTTGCAAATTTATTCCTGATATGGTAGTAAATGAAAATGTATATTGCTCAACTAATATAAAAGAAGTAGTAGAAAATAGTGATTTTATTATTCATGTTACGCCATCTAAATTTACAAGAAATGTTTTCAAATCATATAAAGACTATGTAGGAAATAAGCCAATTATTATATGCTCAAAAGGATTAGAAAGTGAAACATTATTAACTTTAGATAATGTAATTTTATCAGAAATGCCAAGTGCAAGAATAGCTGTTCTATCTGGACCAAGTTACGCAACAGAAGTTATAAATCATATACCAACAGCAGTTATATTAGCATCACATGATGAAAATATACTTAATGAAATTCCAGAAATTTTCTCAAATGAATTTATGAGAGTATATAAATCAACTGATGTAACTGGTGTTGAAATAGGAGGAGCTTTTAAAAATATAATCGCATTTTGTGCAGGTGTTGCAGCAGAACTTAACCTAGGAACCAATGCTTGGTCAGCTCTTATTACTAGAGGTTTAGCTGAAATAGCAAGACTTGGCGTTAAACTAGGTGCGAAGAATGAAACATTTTATGGATTATCAGGTTTGGGAGATTTAATTTTAACATGTTCAAGTGATGAATCAAGAAATAGAAGAGCCGGAAGACTGATTGGAAAAGGTTTATCAAAAGATGAAGTCCAAAAAGAAATAGGTATGACAATAGAAAGTATTGACAATATTGAAGTTGCTAAAAGGTTATTAGAGAAGTATGAAGTAGATATGCCAATTGTAAAAGTAGCAAATGATGTATTAAATAATGGCTTGTCACCAATAGATGCAGTTAAAAATTTAATGACTAGAGATTTAAAATTTGAAAATGATTAAAAAAATGTGCAAATAATTACCTAACAATGTATTTTATGCTTTATAAAAAGAATAAACTTTACAATATTTTGCAATAATAAATAAAAACAATTTATTGGAGGAGTTTATGAAAAAAAATATTGGAAAATACATTGGAATTATATTAGGAATTATTTGCATAATTTTAGCAATAACTTTAATTTATATTAAAGTATCAAGTGTAAATGCCAAAACAGATGAAAAAGATTTAAAAAATAAGGTAAAAGATGAAATTTCCTTTTTTGAATCAAACATAATAGAAATAATGAATAAATTAAATAATATCGAAATAATAAAATATAAAGTATATACAAAAGAAGTAAATGATCCAAAATCGGAAGATAATAAAAAAGGTGGAAGTAGTCAAAACAATACTACTACTGTATCAGAGTTAGTTCCTAATACAACTCTAGAACAAAATTCACAAGATCCAGATTGGACACAAATATCATTTCTTGTAGAAAATATGTACTCATCATGGCCAACTGCTAACTTGGATTTTCAAAGACAAGGAATATCACAAGAAAGTATTACGAGTTTTTCATTATCAATGGATGGAGTCATACAATCAATAAAAAATAAAGATAAAAATAATGCACTAGTAAATTTATTTAATATGTATATAAATATCCCTAGATATTTATCAAGTATAAATGCTGACAATTTCGCTCTAAATGTATGCAATACAAAATTAAATATCCTAAACGCATATGTATTAGCTGTAACAGGAGATAGATGGAATGATATAACTACATGTATAACTAATGCTAAAGGTTATTTTTCATCAATAATATCTGCAGATGAAAGTGATGAGAAGAGAAAAAATGCACTTCAAAAAACTTATGTTATAATAGAAGATTTAGAAAGAATGTCAGGGTTACAAGATAAGGAAATCTTCTTTATGGGTTATAAAAATGTAATGCAAGAATTAGAAACATTATAATATAAATAGATTCTTCTAATTAATTAGGAGAGTCTTTTTTATATCTTTACATTGTTTTCCTTGAAAAAATAAATTTAATATGATAAGATTTGTGTTGAAAACTTAAACGAAAGGAAACAGAAATGAATATTATAAGTATAATTGCAAGTGAACTAAATATTAAAGAATATCAAGTAGAAAAAACAATCAATTTAATTGATGAAGGAAATACAATACCATTTATAGCAAGATACAGAAAAGAAGTAACAGGAAATTTAAGTGATGAAGTTTTACGTGACTTGAATGAAAGATTAACATATCTAAGAAATTTAGAACAACGTAAAAAAGAGGTACAAGCATCAATTGAAAATCAAGGAAAATGGACAGATGAGATTGCACAGGATTTAGAAAATGCTTTGACTTTAGCAGAAGTTGAAGATATATATCGTCCATATAAGCAAAAGAAAAAAACAAGGGCAATAATTGCAAAACAAAAAGGATTAGAGCCATTGGCTCAAAATATACTTGAACAAAAAGACAATAGAAAAATCTCAGACATTGCAAAAGAATTTATAACAGATGAAGTACCAAGCACTCAAGATGCTATTCAGGGAGCAAAAGATATTATTGCTGAAATAGTATCAGATGACCCATATTTTAGAAAGAAAATTAAAGGTATCTATTATAGAGAAGGCTTTATAGAAACTACTGCAACAAAAGAAGATGAAAAATCTCCATATGAAATGTATTATGAATTTAGTGAGAAATTATCTACAATTCCAAGCCATAGAATTTTAGCAATAAATAGAGGAGAGAAGGAAGAATTTTTAAAAGTCAAAATTAAGAAAAATAATGAAAAGATAATAGAACTTATATCTAGAAAAATGATTACTACTCAAGGGGAAAGAGCCAATTTAATAAAAGAGTCTATAGAAGATAGTTTTGTTAGATTAATAGAGCCATCTGTTGATAGAGAAGTACGTTCAGATTTGACAGAGAAAGCAGATAAACAAGCAATAAGCGTATTTGGAAAAAATGCTAAACAATTATTATTAGGGGCACCTCTTAAAGGATTAACAGTTCTTGGTTTTGACCCAGCTTATAGAACAGGTTGTAAATTAGCTGTAATTGACGAAACTGGAAAAGTACTAGATACAGGAGTAGTTTATCCTACTGAACCTCAAAATGACATAGAAGGTGCAAAAAAAGAATTAACTAGATTAATTATGAAAGATAACATAAATATGATTGCAATTGGTAATGGAACAGCTTCAAGAGAATCAGAAATGTTTGTTTCAGATACAATAAAAGAATTAAAAGAAAAAGCTGGAGTAGAGGTTTATTATACAATTGTTAGTGAAGCGGGTGCATCTGTTTATTCTGCTTCTAAACTTGCAACAGAAGAGTATCCAGACTTAAACGTTTCATTAAGAGGTGCTATATCGATTGCAAGAAGGTTACAAGATCCTCTTGCTGAATTTGTAAAAATAGATCCTAAAGCAATTGGTATAGGACAATACCAACATGATGTAAATCAAAAACAATTATCAGAGACTTTAACTGGTGTAGTAGAAGATGCAGTAAATGAAGTTGGAGTTGACTTAAACACAGCAACATCATCTTTACTTTCATATGTGTCAGGTATAAATTCAGGTATTGCAAAAAATATAGTAAAATATAGAGATGAAAACGGTAAGTTTACTGAGAGAAAACAATTATTAAAAGTTCCTAAGTTAGGAAAGTCTGCATTTGAACAATGCGCAGGCTTTGTTAGAATACCTAAAGGAAAGAATCCATTGGAAATAACAGCAGTTCATCCTGAAAGTTATGAAGTTGCTGAAAAGTTATTAGATAGTATTGGAAATAAAAAAGAAGATATTTTAGATAAGGAAAAGTTAAAAGAAATCAAATCAAAACTTACAGCAGTTAATACTCAAGAACTTTCTAAAAAGTTAAATGTAGGAGAAATAACTTTAAAAGATATTATTCAAGAATTATGCAAGCCAGGAAGAGACCCAAGAGAAGATATGCCAAAACCAATACTTCGTAGTGATGTATTAAAATTTGAAGATTTGAAAGATGGCATGGTACTTAATCGGTACTGTAAGAAATATAACAGATTTTGGTGCTTTTGTAGATATTGGAGTAAAACATGATGGATTAGTACATATATCTGAAATGAGTGATAAATTTGTCAGAAAACCAAGTGAAATTGTTTCTATTGGAGATATTGTAAAAGTTAAAGTTATTGGTATAGATTTTGAAAAGCAAAAAGTCAAATTATCTATGAAAAACATCTAAATAAAAATTTTTATTAGAAAACATTTAGAATTACTATGAAAAACTTCCTACTCGATTGCTAATTCACTAATTGACAAAATCACGAAAAAATAGTACAATTAAATTTAGTAAGTTAAGTGGTCGCGTATAGCAAGGTCGAAAGACAGCGTATGAGGAAAGTCCGGGCTCCACAGAGCAAAGATGCTTGATAACGTCAAGTGAAGGAAACTTTAAGGAAAGTGCAACAGAAAATAACCGCCAGCAATGGTAAGGGTGAAAAGGCGAGGTAAGAGCTCACCGTAGATGTAGTGATACATCTAGCCGTGTAAACCCCATCTGGAGCAACACCGTAACTTGGAGGATAAGACTGCTCGTCATCTCCTAAATATGGTGGCACGAGGTATATAGTAATATATATCCTAGATAAATGACCACTCTAGACAGAACCCGGCTTATAGATTTACTAATAAAAGAAAGGACTGAAGTTCAGTATGGAAGATAAATATAATATGACAAGAGAGCAAAATATATTTTGGGCTAAAAGAAATATCGTTGATAGTATTTGGAAAAGTAGTCATATTGAAGGTTTAGATGTTACATATCCTGAAACTCAAAAAATATATGATGGAGGAAATGTAGCTAGGTTAAGAATAGATGAAATACAGATGATTAACAATTTAAAACATGCATGGATATTTATTTTAAATTCATTAGACAGTAAAAATGATTTAAATTTTTTAAAATCAATAAATAGCTTAATAGGAAGTAATTTAATTGACAGAGCAGGTGAAATTAGACTTTATGATGTTAATATTGGTGGAACAAACTGGAAGCCTGAATTACCAAACGAAAGTAAGGTTTTAAAAGATATAGACGAATTATTGAAAATAGAAAATGCTACAGATAGAGCAATTTCTATTATGTGCTATTTAATGAGATTACAATTTTTTTCAGATGGTAATAAAAGAACAGCAATGCTATTTGCTAACAAGATAATGATTGAAAATGGAAAAGGTATTATTAGCATACCCGTAGAAGAAGATGTTAGCTTTGGTGAGAAACTAATAAAATATTACGAAACGAATAATATGGAAGATTTAAAAGATTTTATTTATACTAAATGTATAAGCGGATATAAAATTGATGAATGAGAAAATTTATTCAAAATCGTACATTGGATTTTTGTCAAAAAGGAGGAAATAAATGAACTTTATTGATGAAATGAAAGAAAAAGCAAAACACGATTTAAAAACTATAGTCTTGCCTGAAACAGAGGATGTTAGAATTTTAAAAGGTGCTGAAATAGTTTTAAAAGAAGGATTTGCTAAGATTATCTTACTTGGTGATAAAGAAAAAATTCATTTATTATCAAATGAAAATAATATAAATATTGATGGCTCTATAATAGTAAATCCAGAAACATCTGATAGATTGGATTATTATATTCAAACTCTATATGAATTAAGAAAAGAAAAAGGAATGACAATAGAAAATGCAAGACAATTGCTTTTAGAAAATTCTAGATATTTTGCAACTATGATGGTTAAGGTAGGGGATGCAGATGGTTTTGTATCAGGTGCATGTCATCCAACATCAGACACACTAAGGCCTGCTCTTCAAATAATAAAAGGTGCAGAAGGAGTAAAGACAGTTTCAGCATTTTTTATAATGTGTGTACCTGATCATGAATTTGGTGAAAATGGTGTATTGATTTTCTCAGACTGTGGAATGATTGAAAATCCTACAGCAGAGCAGTTAGCGGATATTGCAATATCATCAAGCCTTTCATTTGAAGAGTTAATAAGCCAAACAGCTATGCCAAAAATTGCAATGCTTTCATATTCAACAAAGGCAAGTGCTAAATCTGAACTTACAGAAAAAGTAATAGAGGCAACCAGAATTGCTCACGAAAAAGCACCTAATTTACTTTTAGACGGGGAATTACAATTAGATGCTGCTATCATTCCAGAAGTAGCAAAATCAAAAGCACCAGAAAGCAATGTTGCAGGTCATGCAAATATATTAGTATTTCCAGACTTAGATGCAGGAAATATAGGATATAAACTTGTTCAAAGATTTGCACATGCTGAAGCTTATGGTCCACTATGCCAAGGATTAGACAAACCAGTAAATGACTTATCAAGAGGTTGCTCAAGTGAAGATGTGGCAGGAGTTGTTGCTATAACAGCTGTTCAAGCACAAAAAAGTTTATAAATTTTTTTATATAAAATGTAAAATATAATTGAAAACGTAAAAAGTTTTCAAACAAAAATAAGGAGGATAGTTTGAAAGAATTAGTAAGAAAATTAAAACCAAAATAATAAAAAAGGGCATAGTTCCCCCTTACCCCCAGAAAT
>CANQLO010000034.1 GCA_947624715.1 uncultured Clostridia bacterium | reverse complement strand
GATTTGTCCATTCTGTATCTGGTGTATAGCCAAAAGTTATTGTTCCTGCTGCATTTGGTACTGTTGTTACTTCTCTTATATCACTATCTGTTGTATTTCCTGCTTTATCCTTTGCTTTTACTTGTATCTTATATACTTTATTTGCTTGTAAGCTTGTAAAGTCATGTGTTGTCTTTGTATCTGGCTCCGATGTTAATGCTGGTGTCCAATTTGCTCCTCCATCACTACTATAATAATATCCTGCTATATCTGACTTAGCATATCCTTGCGCTGTATCTTCATTTTGGTCTGTTGCACTTGCTGTTACTTTTATACTTGTTGATGTATGTGTCTCTGTTACTGTTGGTTTATTTGGTACTAATTTATCTATCTTACTTACTGTTCCTGTTGTTTCACTTCCATAATTTGTTGTTCCATTTTGTTTTAGTCTTGCATAGATTGTTCCATTCTTTGTCATTTTTGGCTTACTACTTTCACTATAGTCTAGCCATGTTGTTGTATTATATAGTGCATATTGGATTGTATATCCTGTTCCCGCTGTACTTGTTATTGTTACCGTTACATCTTGATTTGTCCATTCTGTATTTGGTGTATAACCAAAAGTTATTGTTCCTGCTGCATTTGGTACTGTTGTTACTTCTTTTGCATCACTATCTAAATAATTTCCCGCATCATCTTTTACTCTTACTTTTATATTATATCCTTGATTTCCATCTAATCCTTCAAATGTATATGTTGGATCTTTGTATCCTTCCCCTGTTTCTGATGGTGTCCAACTTTGTCCTCCATCTTTACTAAAGTAATATTCTACTATCTTACTTTCTCCATCTGTTGGTGTTGCTTCATGGTCTTTTCCACTTGCTATTACCGTTATACTTTCTGATGTATGTGTCTCTGTAAATGTTGACTCTATTGGTTTTAATCTATCTATATTTTGTATTGTTGTTGATGTTAATCCATTTGTCATATCTAAATTATTTAAAATTCTTGCATATATTACTGTTCCATTATCTTTTACTTCAAATGGTCCTCTATAATCTTGCCATACTTTTGAATCATAAGAATATTGGATTGTTTGACCTTCTTCATTTATGTCTGTCTCTATACTTACCATTACTGATTTATTCGTCCATTCACTTGGTGTTGGCGTTATTGTGGTATTTCCTTTATTTACTTCTGGTGGTAAATCTCCTTCTTCTTCTCCTTGCTTTCCTACATACTTTACTTCATCCCTTGTGGCATCGAATACATATCCCTCTGGCGTTACTACTCTTACTGTTTCATCATTTTTTCTTCTTACTGTTGAGTCTTTTAGATTTCCGTCCTTTGCGTCTTCTCTTAACTCTCTTTCATAATTATCCATGTATTCCTTATTTGTCATGTCTCTTATTCCGGCTTGTACCTCTGTTCCAGATCTATCTAACTCTATAACTCCTCTATAATCTTCTATTTTTCCTATTTCTATTGATTCTAGAGTTCTTGTTATTAAGCCTTTTTCTCCTGTTAAAAAGCCTATTGATACTCCTACCAGAATAAGCATTAATACTATTGTTACTACTAATGCTATTATTGTTATTCCTCTTTCTTTTCTATTTTGCTCTTTCATTTTCCCCTCCTCAATTCTTTATTTGACGTTTTTTGCGCGCAAAAAAGCCATGCATTTTAGATTTTACTAAAACACATAGCTCTTCTTTTTTACTTCAAACAAAGCTAAAGCGAAATCAAAGATTTCTCTAGCTTTGTTTTTTATATTTATTCTCTTGTTTATTAAACTACTTGTGTGTGTGTGTGTGTGTGTGTGTGTGTACAGCCTCAAGGCTTACAAGCTTTTTCATTTTGTTTTTCCTTTCATTTCTTTTGTTTTATATAAAAAATTATAAACTTAAAACTTTTAAATAGCAATGGAATTTACCGAATATTTTTAAATGTAATAAACTTGTTATATTTTTGTAACAATGTCAAACAATTCATCCCTATTGAAAATAATGTCAATAACCTCCGTCCCCTTGACACTTTGACATTTTGACACTTTTTGACATTGACATAAAATTTGCTAAAAATACTTTATTTTTTGCTAAGTTTATGTTATAATTATATTAGTTTTATTAATTTAGGGAGGTTTATTATGTGGTTTTTAATCATATTAGCCATTTTAATAGTTATATGTTTATTATTTAGCGTAAAGATTGTTAGACAATCTGAGGTATATATTATAGAAAGACTTGGTAAGTTTCATAAGGTTGCTGATGCTGGACTTACAATAATCATACCTTTTGTAGATCATGTTCGTAGTATTGTTAGTTTAAAACAACAAACTTTAGATATACAACCTCAAGATGTTATTACTAAGGATAATGTTACTATTACTATAAATACTGTTGTATTTTATAAAGTAATTGAGCCTACTAAGGCTGTTTATGAAATTCAAAGTTTAAAGAAAGGTATCGAGTATTTATCTGTTACATCTATGAGAGACTTAGTTGGTAAAATGGATTTAGATTCAACTTTTAGTTCAAGAGATGTTATAAATGATAAGTTAAGAGCTATTCTTGATGAAGCTGCTAATAAATGGGGTTGTACTATAGATAGAGTTGAGGTTCAAGATATTACTCCTCCTCCAGATATTAGAGATGCTATGGAAAAGCAAATGAATGCTGAAAGAAATAAAAGAGCTGCTATACTTCAAGCAGAAGGTGAAAGACAAGCTGCTGTTCTTAAAGCTCAAGGTGAAAAAGAAGCTGCTATTTTACAAGCTGATGCTGAAAGAGAAGCTAAAATTAGAAGAGCTGCCGGTGATGCAGATGCAATTCGTAGAGTTGCAGAAGCTAAAGCTGAAGAAGTTAAGTTGGTATACAGTGCTATGATGAAGGCTAACCCTAACCAGACATTAGTACAATTAAAATCTCTTGAGACATTAAAAGATGTTGCAAATGGGGATGCTAATAAAGTATTTATTCCTTTTGATGCAACCAGTGCTTTAGCAAGTCTTGGTACATTAGCTGAGAGTGTTAAAGATAATGATGAAAAATCAAAGACTCAAAACAATACTCAAGTTGAAGATAAGAAATAATAAATAACAAATTTTAAGGAGGCCTATATAGTGCCTCCTTATTTTAATTCTATATTTTTATTTAGAAAAGTTGAATAAATACATACTTTATTTACTTTTTTCCTTAAAGATTTTTCTATAGCCTCCTTGTACAATTCTAATTGATATTTATATCTATTTATTAAATCTATTTCTGTAACATTTTTATCTGTTTTATAATCAACTAATATAATATTGTCATCTTTGTCAATGAAATACAAATCTATTATACCTTGTACTAATACCTGCTCTTTTGTTTCTTGATAAGGAATATTCATATAAAATGGTGTTTCCTTATAAATTTCTTTTGCAGTTTTTAAACTTTCGAATAAATCTGATTTTACATAGTTTTCTATAATGTATTTATTTTTTATTAATGCCTCTTTTTCTTCTCGTGAAATTCTAAGTTTTGATAATAAATCTTCTATTCCATTAAAATTATTATCAATATTTTGTAAAGCCAAGTGTACTAAAGTTCCTAATTTAGCTCCTTTTATTTCATCTAAATTTTCTTTTTCAAAATCAGGCTTGTAAATATTTTCAATATTATTTTCACTGTATTGTTTCTTTAATTGAGATACTGATGTTTTACTTGGAGCTTCTATTGCTTCTTTATATTTGTACTCCCAGCTTAAAATATTATCAACAAGTTTATATTTTTTTTCATCTATTTTTCTTTCTTTTATCTCATATTCTGGTTTTAATTTTTCATAATTTTTTATTTGACTAATTTGTCTCTTGTCTATTATCTCAAACTTTAATTCTAACTTTGGATTATGCAAATATACAAGTTCAATCCAATCTAAAAATCTTGAGTATTTTTTTACTAATTTTGGACTTAATTTTTCTGCCATACTTTCACTATATTTTTCGAGTTCTATTTTTTTCTTATCAATATCTTTTTGTACATTTTTATCAGCACCAACTAAAATCAATTTTTCTTTAGCTCTTGTAAGTGCAACATATAAAACTCTCATATCTTCTGATAAAGCTTCATTTCTCATCTTTAATTTTATTGCTTCTTTACTTAGCGTTGGATATTCCATTCCTTCTCCAATAAAATTAACTCCTATTCCAAGTTCTTGATCCAATACTATCTTTTCTTTTAAATCTTGTAAATTTATTTTTTTATCCACCCCGCATAAAAATACTATTGGAAATTCTAATCCTTTACTTTTATGTATACTCATTATTCTAACAACATCTTCATTTTCTCCAATAATTTTGGCTTCTTTCATACTAGAACTACTAGCTACTTTTTCAATAAATAAAATAAAATTAAATAACCCTTTAAAACTTATTTTCTCATAGTCTTTTGCCTTTTCAAAAAGCTTTTTTAAGTTGGCTTGTCTAAGTTTTCCATTTGGCATAAGTCTTACAAAGTGGTAGTACCCTGTTTTAGAGTATATTTTCCATATAAGTTCATCTAGTGGAAGTTCTCTTTCTGCTTTTTTTAATTCCTCTAAAAGATTTAAAAATTTTTTTACCTTATCTGTATCTGTTTTTAGTAAAGCTTTATAAAAAGGAACTTTCTGTTCATGAAGTCTTATATCTACTAATTCATTTTCCGTAAAACCTCCTATTGGAGATCTAAGAACTGTTACTAGTGGAATATCTTGTAATGGATTATCTATTATTTTAAGCAAAGATAATATAGTATTTATTTCTATTGAATCTAAATAATCTGTTGCAGTGTTTGAGAAAACTGGTATTCCTTGCTCTACTAATTCTTTTTCATACAATGCTGCTTCTTCTTTAGTACTTCTTAGCAATACTACCATATCTCTATATCTAAATCCATTCTCTATTAACTTCTTTATTCTCTTTGCGACAAATCTAGCCTCTAATACTGATTTTTCAAGTGTTTCTTCTTCTTCGCTTTTATTCTCACTTTTTTCTTCACTTTTATCATCACTGCCTTTAACTTCTTGTGCCTGATTTGTACTAGCATTTGTTTCTTCATTAAATTCTTCTATTTGTTCTTTAGTCTCTATAATATTAAGCTCAGGTATGCAATCTATTATTGGCTTCTCAAAAGTTCCTGAAAAATTAAGATATTCTTCCTTAGTGTAATTCATCTCGCCAAGTTCTTTACTCATTATGCTTTCAAATATTTGATTTGTTAATTTAAGTACATTTTCTCTACTTCTAAAATTATTATAAAGTAATATCTTTGTATCTTCATTTATATTATTTTCTTCTTCTAGTGATTTTTTATATTTTTCATATTTTTCTAAAAATAAATCTGGTCTTGCTTGTCTAAATCTATAAATACTTTGTTTCACATCACCAACCATGAACGTATTTTTACCATTTGAAACACTATTTAATATTTTTTCTTGTACTAGATTAGAATCTTGATATTCATCTATTGCAACTTCTTCAAAATCATATTTTTCAGCAATTTTAGTTTTGCTACCATCTTCATTTACCAATAATTTTAAAGCTAAATGTTCTATATCTGAAAAGTCAACTATATTCTTTTCTCTTTTTCTTTTATTAAATTCATTTGTAAAATCTAAAACTAATTTTTGAATTGATTTTAATATTGGGTACATTGCTCTAATATCTTCTATTGCATCTTTTGAGTTAGAAGTTACCATTGCCCTGACTTCTTCAAAATTCGATTTAGCTTCATCCCTATAATTTTTTGCTTTATCTTTAAATTCTTGTTCCTCTTCGGTAAGCTTCATTCTTCCAGGCCATCTTTCAAATTCCTTTGTTATTCCGTTATATATACTATCCCAATTATCTAGTTGTATTTTTGATATATCATCTATATCAGCTAATATCAAAGTTAAACATTTTATCAAAGCTTGAGAGCCATCAACTATTTTTCTTGCACTTTCTAAATTTAATAAACAATCTTCTAAAAGATCTTTGCATTTTTCAAAAATAGTTTTTCCCCATACCGTATTTGAAAAATCTTTTTCTTCTATATTAAATTCTTCGATTTTTTCATTTAACCATTTTTCTGGAAATGGTACACATCTAATAAATTCAAAAAAGTTTAATACTATATTTTTCAATGGTTCATCGTCTCTGTATGTTGTATATAATTCAAGAAGTTTTAAAAATTCTTCGTTATTTTCTTCATATTTTTTTTCAAAGATATCTTCTATTACTTCTTGTTTCATTATCTCTATTTCTGATGAATCTGCGACTCTAAAATTTGCTGGCATTCCAATTTCAAAGAAATTATTTCTAATTACGTCTAAGCAGAAAGAATGTATTGTACTTATATGTGCTCTATTTAGTAAAAGTATCTGCTTTTGTAAATATTCATCATTTGGGTTCTCATCTATCTTTTTATAAATAGCATCTAATAGTCTTTGCTTCATTTCACTTGCAGCAGCATTAGTAAAAGTTACAACTAGCAGTTTATCAATATCTATTTTTTGATTTACTACTTTATTTATGATTCTTTCTACCAAAACTGTTGTTTTTCCAGAACCTGCAGATGCAGAAACTAATATGTTTGAACCATTTTTTTCAATTGCTTGTTTTTGTTCTTTTGACCATTCCATGCTTTTATAATTTTCCTTTCGCTTTTTTATTAGTATATATTAGTTTTTTGCTTATTTCAATAATAATATTTTATTTTTTGGACAAAATGTAATAAATTATATTTTTATTTTGAGGATAGTTTTAAAGAATTTTCTTTTATTACTATGCATGCCTTTTGCTAAGGCAAGAAAGGATAAGTTTATTATGGATAAAAATAAAAGTCTCAAAAATAATTCTGAAAGCGTCAGTGTGGATTCAAAAGTTCATGAGAAAGAAAGCGATATATCTAGTAACATCTCTAGTACTAGAGAACATGAGTCTGATTCTAAACATTCAGATAGTGAGGTCGTTTTTGACCCTGATTACTCAACTTTTGACTCTTGTAGTTTCGGTCTTGATTTAGCTGTTTTGAATGAGATAAGTAAAATTGCTCAAATGGGCATGAGTAGTATCTCTTATTTAACAACTAAAATTTCAGATACTGAAATGAAAAAAATGCTTGTTGCAATGTATTCGCAGTATTCTAATATTTTAGCACAAGTAAATCAACATTTTGAAAAATATGGTGAGGTTCCAGATGATAGTCCTCTTTGCTCTAAGATGATGAGCTACTGGGGAATAAAGATGAATCTTATGAGGGATAGAACTACATCTCATATCGCTGAAATGATGATTCAAGGAACTTTGATGGGTGTTATTGAGGTTCAAAAAATTTTAAATTGTGGACTAGATATTGATGAAAGTACAACAAAACTTCTTAAAGAATTTAATAAGTTTCAAAGAGAAAATATTGATAAGTTAAATGCTTATTTATAAACTACTTTTATAAAACACTCCCTAGAATCTAGAGAGTGTTTTTCTGGCAAATTATGTTTAACTTAAAAAATTTTTTGTGAATTTTAAAAGCAAATAGTGCATCACAAGAATATTACATCATCTTTTATGTTTAATATTTTCCATCAAGCATTTTGAGTTAGTAACTCTTTTTTTATTTTATCTAATTCTTTGCTACTTACATCTGCATATTCTTTTATTTTATTATCTTGTTCTTTATTTAATAGCATTTTCTTTATCATTTTTATTTTTTCTGCCCTTGCTTCCCTTTTTGCTTCTGCTCGTGCCTGTACTCGTCCTTCTTTTCGTCCTTCTGCTAACCCCTCAGCTCTTGCTTCTGCTCTATCCTTTTTTCTTTCTCTTATTAATACTTCTTCAATATGCATCATTGTATTTTTCCTCCCTTCAAAATTTTTTAGAACTTTCTCTAGTTCTTTTTTATCTTTTTTTAAAAATTGTGACAAGATTATTATTATATAATTTTCTATTTTTTCTATTTCTGTCTGACTTAATTCTTGATTCATTATTTTTGAATACATTTTCATCATTTCTTCTGTACTCTCGGCTTTTTCTATTAAAAGTATTTTGGATAATAGTGTATTTTCTTTTAGTAGTTCTTCCTCTGACATTTTTCTCGCTTCTACTAGCTTATATTTTGTGTACTCTTGTTTTGTCCAGCTTTCTAATGTCCTTTTTTCTCGAAATTTATTATTGTTATCTTCTGTTTCTTTTCTCCAACCTTCTTTTCCTGTATAAAGCAATATTCCTATTACACTTGGTTCCTTATAGCTTTCTTCTCCTACTTTACTTTTATCTAATGCTAATCTTGTTATTTCTACTTTATAATCAAAAAATCTATATTCCATAAGTGGATCTTTTTTACTTTGATGTTCTATTATTATGTATATTTCTCTTTCTTCTGATTTATCTTTTTCTCCTTGTTCTTTTATTTCCACATTTTCAATTTCTTTATTTTTTACTTCTTTGTTATTCGTTTCTTCTTTTATTACTTTATACACTACATCTGGTATTTTGTTTTGTAATTTATTGTTTACAAAACTATTATTATAATTATATAAATTTTTTTCTGATAATTGTTCTTCTTCTTTTAAGTTTAATGCCTTATTTATAAAATATGATCCTTCTTCTTTATCTAATAAAACATCTCTTATTATTTTATCATGGGGATGGTTTATGTATTCTACCTTTTCATTTTCTTCTTGTAAGTTTTCATCTTTAGTATTGATATGTCGTTTTTTAGTCAATAATTATTACCTCCTATTATAATAGATTTTTTTACTTTTGGCAACATTTTATACAAAAATATTGTCTACTTAGCTTTTGTAATTACTTTACAGAATTGCATTTACTTTTTCACTTGACGTTGCTTAGCTTTTGTAATTTTAATTGATACCTTTAAAAAATTTTTTACTTTTTTTACTTGGAGATTCTTAGAATAAATATTTTTTAGTAAATCCTCTATTTTTTATTGATAGAATTTACTAAAATTGATAAAAATTTAAAATATTAAATACAAATTTTTTTCAAAATAAAATTTTGTAAAATTAAAGTAAAAATTAAATTAAATACAAATAAATTAAAAACATTTACTTATGAGAATAATTATACTACAGATTTTTCCAAATTTCAACATAAATCGTGTGACAAAATTCGACAAATTTTGCACAAATAAAGAACATAGAAATAACCCTACTTGTTATTTTTTTACAAGCAGGGTTATTTTATTTAATTTTCAAAAATTTCTCCAACTTCAACTTGATTTCCATTTAAGAAACTTTTTATATCCATTTTTTTACTGTTTTCTCCTTGAAGTTCTAATACCTCAATAATTCCTTGAGAAGTTTTTACAAAAAGCCCTTTTTTCTTATCTGATATAATAATTTCACCGTTTTGTTTACTTTCCGCTTCTGGAATATTATCATGCATTTGTACTTTCCATATCTTAATTTTCTTTCCATTTAAAAAAGTATATGTTCCCATAATAGGATTTAGTCCTCGTACTAAATTTTTTATTTTTCTAGCACTATCATTCCAGTTTATCTTTGACATTTCTTTATCTAACATTGGTGCTAAAGTAAAATCTTCTCCTTGTTTTTCTGCTCCTATTTTTTTCTTAACTTCTTGCTTTATTTCTTCTTCTGTTTTACTTTCGATAGTTTTTGAAATATCTTCAATTTTGCTTACTGTTTCTACTAAAAGTTTAGCTCCAATATCTGATAATCTATCCCAAAGCTCTCCTGTTGTTTCATCATCACCAATTTTTACTTTTTCCCTTAATATCATGTCTCCAGTATCCATACCTTCATCCATAAACATAGTTGTTATACCAGTTTCTTCATCTCCATTAAGTACTGCCCATTGTATTGGAGCAGCACCTCTATATTTTGGGAGAAGTGAACCATGAACATTTATAGAACCATACTTTGGAATGTCTAAGATTTCTTTTGGAAGTATTTTACCATAAGCAACAACACATAATAAATCAGGATTTAAATCTTTAATTTCATTTATAAATTCCTCATTTTTTCTTATTTTTACTGGTTGCATTACTTTTAGATTTTTTTCTAAAGAATACTCTTTAACTGGTGAAGGGATCATTTTCATTCCTCTTCCCTTAGGCTTATCTTGATTTGTAACTACTGCTAAAATATCTTGTTTACTTTCATATAAAGCCTTTAGTGATTTCATAGCAAAATCTGGTGTTCCTAAAAAAACTATCTTCATAAACTTTCATCGCATATTTTGTTATGCGATTATTCCTTTCTCTATATTTTTAATTATTAAGTTGATTTCTTTTTTTATTTTATAATTTTTAATTATTTTTTTCTTCCTCTTTTTCTATATATTCTAAGGTTCCGGGTTCCATTATATCAACAAATAATTTCCCATCTAAGTGGTCAATCTCATGACAAAGTGCTTCTGCAAGAAGTCCTTTTCCCTTTATTGTAACTTGCTTTCCATTTTCATTTAAAGCTCTTACTGTCACTTCACTGGGTCTTATAACCTTAGCAAATTTATTTGGAAAACTTAAACAACCTTCTTGGTATTCTTCTTGTCCTTTTGTTTTCACTATTTCTGGATTTATGAGTATGATTGATGGACTACCATCATAATTTATATCTATTACAATAATTCTTTTTAAAACTCCTACTTGAACAGCAGAAAGTCCAACTCCATTTGCTGCATGCATAGTTTCATCCATATCTTTAATAAGTTCTTTTATTTTATCATCTATTACTTCTACTTCTCTTGATCTTTTTCTAAGAATCTCGTCTCCTTCTAATCTTATTTCTCTTAATGCCATTTACTCCTCCTTTTTATGCTACATTTTACAATTTTTAACTAACAACTAAGAGGTTTGAATATAGTTATTTTTGAAAATGCCGCGTAGCTGGAGCGACAACCGTTAGGTTGCCTAGCGACAACAAGGCTTGAAAAAATAACTATATTCATACACTTAATATTTCAAACTGTTTATAGTAATATACATATTATAACATATTATTTGGATTTAGTTCTACAGCCATTCTAGCTGAAACTGTTTTCATTTTATAAAATTCATTTAAACTATCTTTTAATAAACTGTTAACTCTTTCATCATACTTACATTTAATTAAAATTCTCATACGGAATCTATCTTTTATTTTTTCTATTGGTGAAGGAACCGGACTATAAAGTAATAATCCAAATTTTTCATCAATTACTCTTCTTTTTAAATAAGTATGAATTTCTTTTGAAACTTTTTTAAGTTCTCTCATATCTTTTGATGACATATCAATAACTATTATATCGCAAAATGGCGGATATTTCAACTGTTTTCTAATATCTATTTCTGTTTCATAAAACAAATTATAGTCTTGAAGCTTAGAAAATTCTATTGCATAATTATCAGGATTATAAGTTTGAATTATAACTTTTCCTTCATCTTTTTCTCTTCCTGCTCTTCCTGCTACTTGAGTTAGTATCTGAAACGTTTTTTCATTTGCTCTAAAATCACCAATGTTTAAACTTCCATCAGCTGCAATTACTCCAACTAAAGTTACATTTGGAAAATGGTGTCCTTTTACTACCATCTGTGTTCCAATTAAAATATCGATATTTTCATCTTTGAACTTATTTAATATTTGTTCATGAGAATTTTTTTTAGAAACTGTATCTATATCCATTCTAATTGTACTTGCTGTTGGAAATAATTTCTTTATTTCTTCTTCTAGTTTTTGAGTTCCTGTTCCAAAATATCTAATATTTTCACTATGACATTCTGGACATACTCTAACTTCATCCTGTTCATAACCACAATAATGACATCTTAACTTATGTTCATATTTATGATATGTTAAAGTAATATCACATCTTTTACATTTTACTGTATATCCACAATCTCTACACATTACAAATGTAGAAAAACCTCTTCTATTTAAATAAAGTATTGTTTGTTTTTTAGCTTCAAGATTTTTTTCAATTTCTTCGTGAAGCTTTTTGCTAATCATTGATTTATTTCCATTTGAAAGTTCTTGTCTTAAATCAACAATTTCAACTGTTGGGAGCTTAGAATTGTTAGCTCTTTTAGATAAAGTTAATAATTCATATTCCCCAGTTTCTGCTTTATGAAACGTGTTCATATCTGGTGTTGCACTTCCTAAAACTAAAGGAATATTTTTATCATTTACTAAATATTCTGCAACTTCTCTTGCATCATATCTAGGCATCATTTCTGATTGATACGACTCATCATGTTCTTCATCAATTATTATCAAGCCTAAATTAATTGCAGGGGCAAATATTGCAGATCTAGCTCCAATTATTATTTTAGCTTCACCTGATTTAATTTTATTCCATTGATCAAATCTCTCCCCTATTGATAGTTTACTATGCAAAACTGCAATTTGTTCCTCTCCAAATCTTGAAATAAATCTATCAACTGTTTGCGGTGTAAGTGAAATTTCTGGAACTAACATTATGCTACTTTTATTTTGTTTTAACATTTTTTCAATTAATCTTAGATAAATTTCTGTTTTTCCTGAACCTGTTATTCCATATAATAAATATTTTCCTGAATTACCTATTTTATCAAACGCAACTTTTTGCTCATCTGTTAGATTTAAATCCACACTTTTCACAACCACTTTGTGTAAAAAAGGATTTCTTTCTACTTGAACATTGTTTATCTCTAAGTATCCATTTTTAACAAGAGTTTTTACAATGCTACTAGAAGCATCTGTAAAAAGCTCTATATCCTGAATTGTTGCACTATCGTTATTTATGATAAATTCTAATACATTTTTTTGCTTTTCAGATTTCATTTTACCTGACTCAATATCTAGTAATATCTCATCAGCATCTTTAGCAAGAGTAACAAAATTTACTCTTTTTTCTTTTACTCTATTTGAAACATTTTTAGATGTTCTTCCTGGTGGAAGCATTAATCTTAAACAATCTGCAACATTGCAAAAATATCTTTCTGACATCCATTTAGCTAAGTTAATATACTCTTCTTTTATTTGTTCTTCTTGAAGTGATGCTATTTCTTTTACTTTGTAATTTGATTTTTCTTTTATTCCAACAACTATTCCTTCTTCTAATTCCTTTTTGTTTCCAAAAGGCACAAAAACCCTAGTTCCAATTTTAACTTCTAAATCACTTGGAATCTCATAATCAAATATTCTATTTAATGTTTTTACACTGCTATCAATTATAACTTCTGCTATCATTACTTGTCCTTTTGATTAAATTCTTCTTCTAATTTTACTTTATTTCTTTTGATTAAACTTTTTTCTAATTTTGCTTTATTTCTTATGATTAAATTTTTATAACTCTCAATTTTTTTACAGCTTTTTATTTCTTTGTACATGTGCCTTAACAACATTATTCATAAGCATTGCTATTGTCATAGGTCCTACACCACCTGGCACTGGTGTTATATAACTTGCCTTTTTAGAGACTTCTTCAAAATCAACATCTCCACAAAGTTTACCTTCATCATTTCTATTCATTCCAACATCAATAACAACTACCCCATCTTTAACCATATCAGCTTTTACTAATGCTCTTACTCCTACTGCAGCAACTATAATATCCGCTTCTTTTAATTCCTCTTTTAAATCCTTTGTTTTAGAATGGCATATTGTAACTGTTGCATTTTTGGATAGTAAACATTGTGCCATTGGCTTTCCTACAATATTGCTTCTTCCAATTATAACAGCTTTTTTTCCTTGTAAATCAATATTATATTTTTCAAACATTTTCATGATTCCATAAGGTGTACATGGTATAAAACCATCTTCTCCTATTACAAGCTTTCCAACATTGTAAGGATTAAATCCATCCACATCTTTTTCTGGAGAAATTTTTGCAAATGCCTCTTCGATATTTAATCCTTTTGGTATTGGACTTTGAAGTAATATACCATCAATTTTTGAATCATTATTTAATTTATCTATTAAATTTAATAATTCCTCTTGTTTTGTTTCACTTGGAAGTAAATATTCTTTAAATTTTATTCCGACTTCATCACATGCTTTACTTTTATTACGAACATATACTTTTGATGCTTCATTATCTCCACAAAGTATTACAGCAAGCATTGGTGAAAGATTTTCTTTCTCAACTTTTTCTTTTAATTCTAATCTAATTTCTTTTGCTAATTCTTTTCCATTTATTAATATAGACATTTTATGATATTTCCTTCCTAATTTTTTCTCATTCTATCATAATAAGAATCTAAAATCAATTACCCGCTTTCCATTATTTTTTTGTAAATTTTTAGAAAAATGTACATTTCTTGTTGACTAAAAAACAAAATTAAAGTATAATAAAAGTAGGAATGGAAAAACCACAAACGTGGTTTGCCATTGAATATGTAAAAACACATCGCAATGGTTCAAATTACAGATGTGTTTTTCTTATTATTATTTGCTCAAAATTATAAACAATATAATTAAGGCAAATACTATAATAATAGTTTCGGCAATTAAGCCAAATAAAAATTTCCATTTTATGTTTATTTCTTGATTTACTTTTCATTTTTTATAAAACAATATATAAAATTGACTTATATCATAATTTTTGATATATTTTGGATAGAAAATATTTAAAAGGAGGCTCTATGGAAAGAGTAAGTAAAATAAATTATTATTTAGACATTGCTGAAACTGTTGCTGAAAGAAGTACTTGTTTATTAAAAAACTATGGTTGCATTATAGTAAAAAATGATGAAATAATTGCTACTGGCTATAACGGAGCTCCACGTGGAAGAAAAAATTGTATTGATTTAGGATATTGTTCTAAAAAGAAAATGTTTCCAGAAATACATCATGGTGGATACGATGCTTGCAGAAGTGTACATGCTGAGCAAAATGCAATGATTAGCACCTCTCGTGATAAAATGATTGGTTCTAGTCTATATTTAGTTGGAGTAAAAAAAGATTCAAATGAATATGAAAAAGGCGCCTCTCCTTGTCAAATGTGTAGAAAACTTATTATAAATGCTGGTATTGATACTGTTTATACTAGAATTAATAAAACTGAATATGCACAATTTAATGTTGAGGATTGGATAAAACAAGATGATTTATTAGATGGCAAAATGACATATTAATTTATTTTTTAACAAATATACAAATTTTTAACATATTTTTAATGTTTTTGACATATTTTTTAACATTTTTGTATTGAATATATAGCTTTATTATGCTATAATTATTAAAGTTTAATTTCTTTAATATTGTTTATAATATTAAGAGAAATATTAATATGTACCTTTAAATAAAATAAGAAAGGAAAGGAAATTTAAAATGAAAAAATATTTAAAATTTACAATGTCTCTAATTGTATTAATTTTATTATCAACTACATGTTTAGCTGCTACACCAGTTGCTAAAGGTGATGCTACAATGAGATTAGTTGAAGATAATGTTAATTCAATGGTTTTTGGTAAATACGGAGAATTTGAAAAGAAGATGGTTCAGATAGATACTGTTAATAAAACTATTGATATCCAATTAACAGCTAGAAATAATCAAGAAGCTTTGGAAAATCTTGATGCTGAGATTGTTTTGTTAATTGATACATCAAATAGTATGGCTGAGCGTCAAGTAACAGTTAATAATGAAGACATGAGTAGAAAGAAATTAGTTTTGAACTCTGCTGAACAATTAATAGATAAGCTATTAGAAAGACATGAAAATATAAAAATTGGTATTGTGGAGTTTGCAACAAGTTCAGATCCTGCTCAAGAAGGAACTGAAGCTGATGCTAAGATAGTAACAAATGCTTTAACTGATGATGAACAAACTCTAAAAGCTGCTTTAGAAACTGTTGAACAAGATTCAATGGGTGCTAGAACAGATGTTGAGATTGGATTAGAAACAGCTGAGAAGTTACTTAATACATCTGAAAATGAAGATGCCAATAAATACGTAGTTATTTTAACAGATGCTGTTCCAAATACAGCAAAAGGCGTTAAAGTAGATTTATATACTGAAGCATCTGCAGATCCTACTAAAGCTAAATTACAAGATTTAGATGAAAAAGGAATTAATGTAATATCAATGCTTATTGATATTACAGATGATAATATAGTTGTAAGTAGCAGACCAGAAGACGCAACATTTAAAACATATAAAGACGTTGCTTACTATGTTTTTGGTACTCCTTTAGCTCCTACTGCTGGTTCTGTATACTATGTAAATGATCAAGAAGTCATTGATACAGTTACAAATGATATTTATGCAGAATTATTTCCTGTTAATGATTATATTTTAACAGATATAGTTATTAAAGACTATTTCCCACAAAATATTATAGATAACTTTAATTTTGCATATTTAACAAAACCTGAAATTGGAACTGTTACAGCTAATGTTAATACTGAAGATAATTCTATTACATGGACAATATCAGAGTTAAAACCTGGTGAAGTTGCTACATTTACTTATAGATTATCTTTAAAAGATACATTCTCAAGTGATATAGTTGGAGTTAACCTTCCTACTAATAGAAATGTTTCAATAGATTACAAAGAAAACAGTGTTCAAGGAGAACAAAAAAATAATGATAAAGCTCCTATTGTTGCATTAAGTGTACCTCAACCTAAGGATAATTTACCTCCTGATAAACAACTTCCTCAAACAGGTTCAAATACACCATTTATTACTGGAACTCTTATAGCTTTATCAATTGGAATAGCAACATTTAGCTTTATATCTTATAAAAGAAATAATTTAAAATAATTTTAAACGGTGTCAAAGGGGACGGAGGATATTGACAATTAATGTCAATATCCTCCGTCCCCTTTGACAATTAATGTCAATATCCTCCGTCCCCTTTGACATCCTCCGTCCCCTTTGACACTTTGACACTTGACGTTGAAAATTAAAATCCTAATTCTTTAAATAAATCATCCACTTCTTTCTTGTATTGAGGATATCCACTTGCTTCAAATACAGCATTTCCTGACTTTTCTATTCTAACATACATATTTTTTGTTGTTAAAAGATATTTTCCTTTACTATTATCATCACTAAATGATTCTGATACAACATTGCTTTTTGTCTTTTGCTTTTCATATGAAGTTTTTAGTGTATTAAAGAATTGTGAAGAATAATCTTGATTGTAAAGCCTTACAAATCTAATGTTATAAGAACCTTCTGGATGCTTAGCTAAAATTGCTGATGTAATTATATATGATGCATTAGAAAATCTAGTAGTTTCATCAGTTACTATATAACCTCTTTCTGTCATAATATTTTCAAAAGTATTTTCGTCTGCTACTCTTCCAACCTTTTTTGCTAATATAACTATTATTATTAATCCAATAAGTATAGTTAAAGTTATGCATATTATTATTAATACATTTTTTATACCTTTTACAGTTTTCTCATCTGGTATTATACTACTACCCATATATTTTTTCCTCCGTATTTTTTTTATTATTTTAAATATAACATAAGAAAAAATAATATACAATATTTATATATATTTTTTAATTATTTTGTAAAAAAATTTTTTATTTGGCAATAATAAATATATATTTATATTAATTTTGAAAGGATTGATATTATGTCATATTGGACTGAAAATTATAAAGAGAAAAATAAATTTAATAACATAAATTTAATAACATAAATATAGTTATTTTTGAATAGCCTTGGCCGCTAACAAGCAAAGCGCGCTGGAGCAGCAACCTTTAGGTTGCGTTGCGACAACAAGGCATGAAAAAATAACTATATTTATGTTTATAAAAGGTATGGTAATCTTTTTAAAAATGTGATATAATACGATTATCAAAAAATTAATTACGCATTTTTAAAGACCAACTATTAAATGTCAACATTTTTTTGAAAAATATTTAAAAAAATTTTTGAGTTAATTTTTGGTACAACAAA
>CANQLO010000033.1 GCA_947624715.1 uncultured Clostridia bacterium | reverse complement strand
TTGTCCAATTTGCATTGCTTGGTGTTAATGTTATCGTACTTGATAATGGCATTGCTGTTGTTGCTTTATCTACTGTTGCTGTTCCTGCTGGTGTTCTTGTCTTATTTCCTGCTACATCATATACCTCTGCATATGTGTTATATGTCTTATTTGCTGATAATCCTGTTATATTATGTGTCTTTGTTTCTTGTGTTGTTGTTCCTGCTGTTTTTCCATTCATTGGTGTATACACTTCTTCTACACTCTTATAATTTGTTTCTCCTGATTCTCTATAGTACCATATTATCTTTCCTAGTCCTGATAGTTCATCTGTTACTGTTGTACTTAATGTTACGCTTGATGTTGTACTTGCTGTTGCTGTTAATTCGTTATCTACTGTTGGAGCATCTTTATCTATATTTAATATTGTTCCTGTTGCTGTTCCTCTTGTCTCATCTAATCTATTTAGTATTCTTACATATATTTTTGTTCCATAATTTTCTACTTTAAATGGAACTCTATAATTTGTCCAACTATCTGGATTATTCAATGAATACTGTATTGTTTGACCTTCTTCATTTATGTCTGTCTCTATGCTTACCATTACTGGCGTATTTGTCCACTCACTTGGTTCAGGAATTATTCTTGTATTTGCTTCAGTTACTTCTGGTGGTGGTGTTTCTTCCTCTTCTCCTTGCTTTCCTACATACTTTACTCCATCTCTTGTGGCATCAAATACATATCCCTCTGGCGTTACTACTCTTACTGTTTCATCATTCTTCCTTCTTATCTTAGAGTCTTTTAGATTTCCGTCCTTTGAGTCTTCTCTCAACTCTCTTTCATAATTATCCATGTATTCTTTATCTGTCATGTCTCTTATTCCGGCTTGTACTTCTGTTCCTGCTCTGTCTAACTCTATAACTCCTCGATAATCCTCTATTTTGCCTACTTCTATTGATTCTAGAGTTCTTGTTATTAAGCCTTTTTCTCCTGTTAAAAAGCCTATTGTTACAAATGCTAATATAAATATAAGCATTATTGTTACTACCAGAGCTATTATTGTTATTCCATTTTCGTGATTTTTCTGCCTTTTCATTAGTTCCTCCTTTTTTTATTTTCTTAGTTTTTATGATTTTTACCTATTTTAAATAATCTGATACATAAAAACTATAAATAATATTCGGTAGTTTCCGAATACTAAAGTTATTTTAACATTACAAATTTTTATAGTCAATAATTTTATTAAAAATATTCGGTAATTTCCAAATAGTTTTATGATTTATTTTGTTATACTTTTTTTATAGTATTTAGGAGGAAATTTATGCTATTATCTAAAGCAATAATTCTTAGAATTAATGAACTAATGAAACAAAATAATTTAACCGTATATAAGCTTTCATATAGAGCAGGTATATCGAATTCAATTATAAGTGATTGTAAACGTGGCAAAGTTAAAGAACCAACTATTAGTTCAATTATACATATATGTGAGGGCTTAGGAATAGAACTTAAAGACTTTTTTGATTCTCCATATTTCAAAGACGTAGAAGCTATAGATAGATTTGAAAGAAAAGAAAATAAAATAAGTTAAAAAAAGAGACTAGAATTTTGTTCTAATCTCTTTTTTATTTAATTAATTTACATTTATTTTATTCTATATAATCTCCAGTTTTAATTACTGTGAAATCATAAGCATTTGCAAAATCAAATGTTGCATTTGAATGGAATTCTGTACTTTCTCCTGGCTCTAATTTTCCAACTATGCCACCTATTGTTGTTATTTCATTACCTTCTTTGTCAAGAATTTTAACATCCATTGTAAATCCTTGTTGAACCTTATCTGTTACATTTGTTGCTGTTCCTAATATATCTGTAAGATTATCTTTTTCTGTTACTTGAATATTAGAAATTTCAACTCCTTCAATTCTTTTTGTAGTATGTAATTGTTCACTAGTATTAAGTCTTGTTCCATCTTCTAGTCTTTGAACAAATTCTTCTTCTACATAATTTTCATCCTCTCCACCGTCAGCAATTTGTTGTCTTCTTGAATTTCTTGAGATTACTAATCCAGCTATAACTATTATAGCAATAAGAGCTATGGCTCCTACAACGATTTTTTCATTCTTTTTCATAAAAATTTTCCTCCTAAGTTTTTTATAAATTTATCTTTTAACAATTTCATTCTAACATTACTATTTTTTTTAGTCAATGCTTTTTTTTATTTTTTTTAATTTTTTTGAAAATCTATTCTTTAGTTATGTATCTTTTTATTAAAATTATGCTATTTTCTACGTTTTATTTTAAAATATTTATCGATTTTTAAATAATTTGTATCCTTAAATTATTTAATTATTAGCTTGCAATAACTCTTTTTTCCTTTTTTTAAAATTGCTTCATCTCCTAAAGATGTTTTAGAAATCATATAATTAACATCATCAATTTTTTCATCATTTAACATAATACCGCCTTGAACAATTAATGTTCTTGCTTGACCTTTTGATGGTGCAAATCCTGCTGAAATAATTGCATCTAAAATTGATGTGCTATCACTAATTTCTGCTGTTGGCATATTGTCAGTATTTCCATTACCACTAAATAAAGCATCTGCTGCTTCTTCTGCTTTTTTCGCTTCATCTTCACCATGAATAAGTTTTGTTATTTCGTATGCAGCAATTTTTTTTGCTTTATTTATTTCTTCTCCTTCTACGTTTGTTAGTTTATTTATTTCATCCATTGGTAAAAATGTTAACATGCATAATACTTTCTTTACATCTTTGTCATCAATATTTCTCCAATATTGGTAAAATTCATAAGGAGATGTTTTATTTTTATCTAACCATAAAGCTCCTTTTTCTGTCTTTCCCATTTTCTTTCCTTCTTTAGTTGTAAGAAGTCTAAAAGTAAATGCAAATGAATCGTCATGTCCAAATTTTCTGATTAGATTAACTCCGCCTATAATGTTAGACCATTGGTCATTACCACCTATTTGTAATTTACAGCCATATTTTTTATATAATGTTAAGAAATCATATGATTGCATCAGCATATAGCCCATCTCAAAGAATGTTAAACCTGTTTCTAATCTAGTTTTATAACACTCTGCAGCTAGCATCTTGCTAATAGTAAATTGTGAACCAATTTCTCTCATAAAGTCAACAAACTTTAAATCTGTAAGCCAGTCTGCATTGTTTACTATAATTGCACCATTTTCTCCTTCAAAGCTTACAAACTTACTGATTTGCTCTTTTATACATTCAACATTATGATTTATTTCTTCTTTTGATAACATTTTTCTCATATCAGTCTTACCAGTTGGATCACCAATAGTAGCAGTGCCTCCACCCATTAATATAATGGGTTTGTGTCCTGCCTTTTGCATATTTCCTGCAACCATAAGTGATACAAAATGTCCAATATGAAGACTATCTGCTGTTGGATCAATTCCAATATAAAATGGAACTTTTTCATTTTCTAATAATTTTCTCAAATCATCTTCATATATTGTTTGTTCAATATAATCTCTTTGTTTCAATTCATCTAGAATATTCATATCTTCAATATTCCTTTCTCTGTTTTCAAAACATAATAATTTTATAATATTTAGGTTAAATTTGCAACATTATAATTTTGTAATTTATAATAAAAATGTTTTATAAACAATCTCTTCCATATAATTTTTATTTTCTTTTGGTTTATTTCTAATAGCAGTTGCACTAATTGGAATTTCTTTTTTTACAATAACATTCTCTACATTCAAATCCCTTGCTACATATTTTCCATATTCCTCACTTGAATAAAAGGCTGTGACTGGTATATCTTTAAATATGTTTTTTAAATAATTTGTTTGTATTTTAATAGATTCTTCATCCATTCCAAATTGTTTTGGTGGATTTTTTCCTAAAATAACATGAGCTGTAGGATATAGTTTTTTAATCCATTCTGCTCTTGTTTCAATTGGGACATTACTTAAATCTGTTTCATTTATTAAAATATAAAATTCATCATTTTCTTTAATTCCTTTTTCAATTAAGGCTTCATGTCCTTTATGAAGTGGTGCAAACTTTCCGATTGTAAATCCTACTTTCATTTTGTTTTAATTACTCCTAAATTAAATTTTTCTTTTCTATATCTTGTAATTTTTGTTTTACATTAGGATACTTATTGTATCTTTTTAACAAAAAACCAGACTTGTAAAAGCTGGCTTCTTGTTTTAAGTATTTATAGATTTTTTTATTATATTTAGCTTAAATAAATTTTAATAATTTTCTGCTTTTATTTCAAAATATGCTTGTGGGTGGTTGCATACTGGACATACTCCAGGAGCTTCTTTTCCTACTACTATATGACCGCAGTTTCTGCACTTCCAAATTTTTTCTCCATCTTTACTAAATACTAATCCATCTTTAACATTTTCTAATAATTTTAAATATCTTGCTTCATGTTCTTTTTCAATTTGTCCAACAGCTTCAAAAAGATATGCGATTTTATCAAATCCTTCTTCTTTGGCTTCTTTAGCCATTCTGTCATACATATCTGTCCACTCAAAATTTTCTCCTGCTGCTGCTGCTTTTAAGTTTTCTTCTGTTGAAGATATATCTCCACCATTTAATAATTTAAACCATATTTTTGCGTGTTCTTTTTCGTTTTCAGCTGTTTCTAAGAATAAAGCTGCTATTTGCTCATATCCTTCCTTTTTTGCTTTACTTGCAAAATATGTATATTTATTTCTAGCTTGTGATTCTCCTGCAAATGCTTCCATTAAATTTTTCTCTGTTTTTGATCCTTTTAATTCCATTATAATTTCCTCCTTAAATTATTTATTGTTAGTATTATATTTTAAGTTCAAGTTTTTGTCAATCAAAATATATTATTTTTTTTACACTAACCCGTGACTTTTGTCAATTTCATTCCGTGTTATTTTTGTTTTTCATTCCGTGATATTTTCATTTTTTAATCCGTGACTTTTATTAATTTTATTCTATTATTATTTACTTTTTATTATTAAAATACTCACAAATTATATCTGCTGATTTTTCTACACCAAAGGAATCACTGTTTAAGCATAAATCATAATTTAAATTGTCTCCAAATTCTCTGTCTGTGTAATATTTATAATGAGTTGCCCTTTGTTTATTTATTTTCTTTATTTCTTTTTCTGCATTATCTTTGCTTAATCCATAAAACTCAGTTGCTCTTTTTATCTTATTTTCCATTGAATTATATATAAATATCTTTATTACATTTTTATAATCCTTTAAAACAAAATCTGCACATCTGCCTATTATAACACACGATTCTCTATCAGCTAGACTTTTAATAAATTCTGATTCTTTAATAAATAGTTCATCACTATTACTTAATGTTGCATTGTAGTTATTTATTTCTTCTAAGCCGCTTCTTTTCTGTTCAATTTTTTCTATGTATTCAGAATTAAGTCCAGTTTCCTTTGCCATTTTTGTGATAAAAGTCTTATCATAAAAATTTATTCCCAGTTTTTCTGCAACTAATCTTCCTATATATCTTCCACCTGAGCCATATTCTCTTGCAATAGTAATTATAATTCTTCTATCTTCTGGTACTGCTTTTACTTTTTCCTTTTCTTCATTTTCAATACTTTCTCCGCTACCACTTAACTTCTTTACTTGCATTATAAGAAGTACAACAGCTATAACAAACGCTATACCATCTGCAACAGGTCCTGCATATAAAATTCCAATTAAACCGAAAATATTACTTAGTATTAACATAGCAGGAATCAAGAATATGATTTGTCTTGAAAGTGATAATATGATACTTCTAGAACTCTTGCCAATAGCTTGAAAGAATATTCCTGATGGTATCTGTACTCCATTACATATGCAAAGCATTAAAAATGTTCTAAACGTTATGCAAGCAAATTCCATATATAATGCATCTCCACTACCAAATATAGAGATAAGTACTTCTGGAATTGACTGGAATAGTATAAATGCAATCGTGCTTATGCCTAAACTTATACTTAAAACTATTTTCAAAGTCTTTTTTACTCTGTCATATTTCTTAGCGCCATAATTATAACCGAATATTGGTTGTGCACCTGCTGCTATTCCTACTATTATACTATTTAATATCTGATTTATTTTCATTACTATACCAATAACTGTGATTGGTATTTCTGGTCCATATTTTGAGTCTACTCCGTATTTAGAGAATAGATTGTTTTGAACTGCAACTACAAATACAAAGCTCATTTGAGTTATGAAACTACTTATTCCTAAAGCTGTTACTTTTCTTGCTACATTAAATTTAAGTTTATAAGAATCTAAACTTAATTTAATAGATTTTGTTTTTCTTAAATAAAGTACATTTAATATAAATGTTATAAACTGACTGAATATTGTAGCAATAGCTGCACCTGCTACTCCCATCTTAAATACAAATATTAAAACTGGATCTAGTATAATATTAAGTACTGCTCCTGATACCATTGATGTCATTGCAAATTTTGGACTTCCATCTGCTCTTATGATTGAATTTAATGTTGTTCCTATCATCATAAATGGTATGCCAATTGCAATTATTCTTCCATAATCTACTGCAAAACTTCTTAAAGCATCAGTACATCCAAAAATATTAAGTAGAGGTGTTAAAAATACTAATGCTATTATGCAGAATATAACTGCAATTATCACTGATAGTATTATTCCATTTCCTACACCCTTAGTTGCTTCTTCTTTTTTCTTTTCTCCAAGCTTTAAGCTTAAATATGCTGATGATCCATCTCCAAGCATTAGTGAAAATGCTAAACAGATCATTGTTATTGGGAAAACAATGTTTGTTGCGCCATTTCCTAAATATCCAACTCCCCAGCCTATAAATATTTGGTCTACTATGTTGTATAGTGAATTAACCAATAATGATATAATGCAAGGAATTGAAAACTTCCTTATTAATTTTCCTATTTTTTCTGTTCCTAAAATGTTCTCTTCCATTTTTAATGTCCTTTCTTTGTGTCAATTTTTTCTTATAAAATATTTTCTATTATTCATACTTTTTAGCGAATAATTATTTCTATTAAACTTTTTATTTTTCTATATATCAAAAAAGTATGTTGCCTCTAAATCTGCTTCGTGTGTAAGTAGAGCTAAAGGATATTTCTTATATGCTAATCCTATTGTGGTATATAATTCTTTTGGTTCTGTATATCCCATATGCCAACGTATTGCATATTTTTCTTCATTAGTTAATTTTATGTATTCTGTAAGCATCATTACTGATTTTTCTCCGTGTCCATATGGTATAGTATCATCAACCGCATAATATGGCACCTTTTCCCATACACCCAAACTATTTTTTGCATTTCTATAATCTACTTTATAAAAGTTAGTTTTGCATATGTCATGTAAAAGTGCAATTATTCTTATTGACTCTTCTGGCACATCTATTGGTAGTACTGACGTCTTTACTTTTTGTTCTAAGATTTCATAAACTTTCATACTATGCTCTAAAAGACCATTTTCTTTGCTTCCATGAAATCTTGTACTTGCTGGAGCTTTATAAAAATCAGACTTTTCTAAAAAATCTAATAAATTATCCATTCCTTCTCTATTTGTTTCTTTTAATAATCTTATAAATTCCTCTTTCATTTTTTACCTCTTTCTTTTTTTAGTTATTATTTATAATTACTATTTATATAGTTATTTTTGAAAAAGCCACGTATCCGAATCGACAATCGTCAGGTTGCTTGCGCGGGCATCGCTTGAGAAAATAACTATATTTAAATAATTATCTTTTAATATTTATTTACTTTGATATTTAAAGATTAACTTGCTAATTATATAAAAATATGATATAATTATTATGTAGACTTTTAAAATACATCTAAGGAGATGAATTTATGTTGAACTTTATTTTTATAACGGTTCTATTTTTTCTAGCAGTGTCCTTGTTGGTCAAATTCAAGGTATTTGAAAACATTGATAAGTTTATAAAGTCATGTCCCCGGATTATAAGAGTGATTTTTTCAATAATATTTCCAATATTGAAAGTAATTTTATTAATCGGAGCATCACTTTTCTTAGTCAGCAACTTCTGGTACTTTATATTTGAACACACACATTAGCTAGATTCTGGCAGATACGCATGTATCTGCTAGTTTTTTTTACTCTAGGAAATTCATCGTCAAAGACGATAGATTTTTATGTTCTTAGTAACTCTCTAAATTTTTATATTAATTCAAATTTTATTCTACCTTTTCCATTTTCACATTCAATATGAGCTATAGCACCATTTATTATATTTAAACTTGGTCCTTTATGTGAAATATCTGCATCATATATTATCGGAATATTTAATTTTGATAAAATACTATCTTCTATGCATTTCTGCATTTTTTCATATTCTGCATAGTAACTTTTATCTAATCCATTTCTACCAATTATAATACATTTTGCATATTTGAAATATTCCAATTCATTTAATTTCCATGTAGTTCGTATGAATTCTTCTTTTGAAAGTTCACAATTATCTATTCCAATAATTATACCATCTTGCTTATATCTATTGTTAAACTCTTTCATTCCATCATATTTTGTTCCTGCAAGTTCACTTATTATATCTAAACAACCTGCAATAATTCTTCCTGTAACACTTACTTTTTTATTCGTAAAAGTTTTCCATTCTACTTTATCTGTTAGATTAAATCCTTCTAGTCCTGTTATTCTTTGAGTTCTTTCATTTTCATACATATCATAGCTTTGTTGTTCTATTAAATTTCCTTTTAGAATTTCTAAATTATCAATTAAACTTTTATGATAAATTTCCATTCCAAAACTTTTAAAATTGGAACCGTAAATTGTTGCTATGTCATATTTTGTTGTGATTGGAAATAATAATCCAGTTGGATCTGAGAAACCTTCTACCCATTTTGGATTTTTTACTAATTTATTAAAATCCACATATGGAAGAATCTCAACTAAGAAATCTCCTCCTGAAGCACATAAAATTAAATTTGAATTAGATTCAAACATTTTATTTATTTCATCTGCTCTATTTTCTGCTTTACTGCTTCTTCCTATTGAATTTTGATAAATATTATTTGATAATTTTACTCTATAGCCTAAGTTTTCTAATTTTAATTTTGCGTTTTTTATTCTTTTTATATCAACCTCATCATTTACCCCTGCTGATGGAGCTGGAACTTCAATTAAATCTTTTTGTTTTAAAAATTTAGGATAAATCATAATAAATTCTCCTTACTAAAAAAATATTTATTTTTATTATCAAAAAGTTTGTTTATTTTTCATAATGCCTTAAAAACTGCTATTATATTATATAAAAAAATATATTTTAATTCAAGCTTTTATTTTTATTTTTTCATAACGAATTATTTACATTTTATTTCTATTATAGTAAAATATTTTTGCTACTGAATTTACACAAGAAAGATTCTCATTTATTGCATAAAATCTTTGCTCAATTTTTTTATAGTGTATTATAATCTCTAGCAAAATCATATAATTTTTTAGGAGTATATTTTAGATATGTTTAAGAAATTTTTAATTGTATTTTTTGTATCAATGATACCTTTGATTGAATTAAGAGGAGCTGTTCCTATTGGATTAAGTACAGCTTTTGGAGATGCACTTCCTATCGTTCCTTTATACATAGTTTGTATATTAGGAAATATGTTACCTGTACCATTAATATTCTTTTTTGCTAGAAAAGTGCTAGTTTGGGGTAGTGATAAAAAATTTATTGGAAAATTCTTTAAATTTTGCTTAGAAAAAGGCGAAAAAGGTGGAAAGAAATTGCAGAAAAAAGCTGGAAGAAGTTTATATTTTGCCTTATTCTTATTTGTTGGAATTCCTCTTCCGGGAACAGGTGCTTGGACAGGAACTTTAGCTGCTAGCCTTTTGGATATGGACTTTAAGAAAAGTTCAATTGCTATAATGGCAGGTGTAGTTCTTGCAGGAATAATTATGGGATTAGCGTCAGCTGGTGTTTTTGGTGCATTAGGTGCATTTTTAAGCTAAAAAACTAATTGAAATTATACTTCGAAGAATGTAAATCGTTGCCGAAAAACAATTGTATACTGATACTGTAACAGCTAAGGCTTAACAGTATCAGCATCTTCGATGTCGTATCAACGATTATATAGGTTATAATCAGAAAATAAATGTAAACATTTTGAATGTCTACGTTTATTTTTTTCATTAATAAAATCCGTTTTCTAATTAAAAAAATGAATGATTTTTTTACCAATTTCTTGTACTTGAGTATCCATTAACATTTGGTAATACATTATTTAAATTTGAATAATAATTATTAGAAAATCCATTATTTAAATAATTACTACTCATACCATCTTGCATATAATTATTTTCAGTTAAATTTTGTAATAATCTACTTGTTGTTGATATTGTAATAAACTTAATAGAATATAAATCACAATACACTAAGCTATCATTTTCAAAAGATCTAAGTAAAATATAACTTGCTCCAACATCTGCTAATACACCTATTCTATCTACTAAATTATTTGTTCCAATTAAAAATTCAACTCTCATAAGTCTTCCAATTTGTGTACGTAAAAATGCTGGCGTATAAATAGCATTTGTTAAAACTTCTGGCATTATGTTATTGTTCATTCCATTAGGAATTGCTGTAGCATTTCCATTATCATTTGAAAAATTCGTAGCAACCTCTCTTGTGTCTAAATCCTCTTTTTCTTCCATTATGTTCTCCTTTCATTTTAAGGTGTTTTAGCTTTATGAACGAGAATAAACTTGAGTTGGTCTAAAAAAGCAATGTTGTACGATTTTAGTGTGAAAAGTTCCTGACCCGTTATACGGAAATGTTCCGAGGACAGTTTGGTCTAAATGGATTCATATACCAAAGACAAGTTCCTGCTTCTTGTAATTTATTTCCTGATATTGCCCAATCTGCTATATTATATTCAACTTCAGTTGGATTCATATTATATATATTTTGTGAATTGTATTTTCCATTTAAAGTTTCCCTTACACAGTCAAATTGTCCCTCCTGAAATATTATATTTCGTATGCTTCCTCCCTGAGAAACTCTTGCATATTCACCCTCAGTTGCATTTACTCTATTCATTATAACAGATGCAACTGCTCTCATACCATTGTCACCTTCTCCTCCTGCTTCACATTGTATTATTCTTGCTATCAATTCTCTATCAGAATAAGCCAAATTAATATCACCTCTTTTGTCTATAATATGAAATTAAATAAAGTTTGTGATAAAAAATAAAGGCATCTATCAAAGTAAACTTCATTTAGTTAACTTCAAAATAACCTTTATTTATATTTTCTTTTATTATTATTTTTGTATTTTCATCTATTAGACTAAATATTTTTTCCATGTATTTTTTATCGATGGCTATACAACCTGCTGTTGGTTTGCCAGTTGAACAATGTAAAAAAGTTGCACTTCCTTTTCCTCTTATATTTTTAGGATTTATCTTTATTTCTATTGCATATTCATATTCATTTTTATAACTGATAAGATGCTCTGCACTATCCCAATCTTTCTCTACATTTGAGATATCTACAAGTTTATTATAATATTTTGATTTTACATCATCTACCCAATATAGATTCTTATTTATTTCTATGTAATTATAATTAAAAATATTATTATTTATTTTTTCTTTATAATCTAAAATACTAACGCTCTTTTTTTCTTCACAATCTAAGATATAATTTCTTTTTAAAATTTCTTTTTTGTGTGTTCCAAATAATAGTCCTAATTCAAATGTTCCGACTGGTGTTTGCTTATCCCCTTCTTTTTTATCTTTAGTTAGTCCTTCTTGACCGATGAAGGCTTCTGTCGTCAATAGAAGATTATTTTGATTATCAAATACTTCAAGTTTCGCTTTTGTTTTTTCCATTTGAGTTACTAGAATATACATTATATAATCTCCTATTAAATTGTTGTAAATTCTTATAGTTAATTATATTATTTATTGTTTAATTTAATACTATTTTCCTGTTTCTCTGCCCAATTATATCTTTCTTGATATTTTTATTTTTTATGAATTAAATAATTTTGTTTTATTACATGTTAAAAGAGACTTAAAATCAATTAAGCCTCTTTTTTATTTTATTTACTATGTTTTGTTTTTTTCTTTTTTAATATTAGAGCTATTCCTATTAAAGAAACAACCATAAGTATAATAAATACTTTTATTCCAATATCTCCTGTACTAGGGTCCTTTTCATTTTCCCCGTTTCCATTGTTTTCTTGGTTTTCTGAACCTTGATTATTATCTGAACCATTTTCATCGTCTGAACCTTCACCTTCTTCATCTCCTGAGCCTTCTCCAGAATCACCTTCAGAACCTCCTCCTTGTTCTCCAGGATCTTCTTCAGATGTAGTTGGATTTATTTTTATTTGATATAATCCATCTTCTTCTAAAATTTTTGTTTCTGCTAGACTATATCCAATTGATCCAATTTTAGTAAATTCACTATCAGGTTTTATTGATGCTGTTTCTAATTTTTTTATTCCTTCAAAAGTAATTGTACCTATTTTAATGCCATCTGTTGTATTATTTTTATTATCTCTTACATCATTTAAGTCTTTATTTCCAACATAATAAATATTTAGTCTTTCTCCTGCTTTTTTATTAGTAATAGGATCTATAATATCATTCTTTGTTGTTCTTCTTGTTTCACAAGATAATTCATCTTTTAGTTTATCAGCAAAATCAAAATTGATACTTGAACCTTCTGTTTCTAAATCAATTTCTATATCAAGTCCAATCTGAAAAGATTTAACACTTACACTTGAATTTACTGTCTCATTCTCATTTGGCACAGTTGTATCTGCAACTTCTAGGTAAACTTCAACTTTATTATTATCAGTATGTACTAATCTAATAAAAGTTCTATCTCCAGTTGGAGTGTTATTATCTTCAAGTTCATTATCAGTATTTGCTTTAGAAACATTAGTTAATGAAAAACTTGTAATTGCTATTAAAATGATAGTTATAATACTAAGTATATTTTTTATTACTACTTTTCCTTTATTCATAATGTTCTCCCTTCTATTTTATTTATAAAGAGGGCCTAAGAGGATTAGTCTTAAACCTCTCTTTACATTTTTTGTTATTCTATAGTTCCATTACTTTTTAATGTTATTTCAGGTAATGTACTACTTACTGGTATACGATAACTATCACTAGTTATTCTTTCTCCTTCAAGTGTATGTGCATCATTTACACGATATAATTCTGCTCTTACAGATTTTCCTTCTATTGCTTCTTTTAATTTATTGTAATATTCATTTGCTACTTCTTTTCCATCTTCTGGATTGTCAACTTCTTCACCATTTTCATCAACAAAAATTGTTTTCTTTACATAGTAGATCCATATTCCATCATTTACTTCTGTTAGTTCTGCTCCTTCTGGAACTGGGTCTGCATAGAATACTTGTGCTGAACCTGCTAATAATACATCTTTATTTCCTTTATTGTCATTAAACCATAATTTTAATGCATTGTAAGCTGGATTTCCTTTATAAGTTCCTGTAAATACTATTGAACCTTGTGGAATTTGAACTGGTTTACCGTCCTCATCACTTACTCCTAGTGTTACATCATTTTGTAATATTCCGTATCCACTGTAAATTCCATCTTCTGTCTTTATAAAATCAACATTATCTCCAGTTTGACCTATTAAATCAATTTCTGCTATTGAAATGTTACTATCTTTTATAGTGAATTTTACATATGTTGTGTCATATATTTCTAGTTTATCTCCTTCTCCGAAGTAAACTGTTTGTGTATTGTTACTCATTTTGTTAAATTTAAATATTTTATTAAGTATTGATTTAACTATTGGTGTTGTAGCTTTCTTTACCTCAGTCCATTCTTTTCCATCTTTACTTACTTCAACTGTATAGTTTTCAAGTACTTTTCCTTCTGCTGATGCATATTTAAATCCAACTAATTTCTTAGTTTCATCTAATTCAATTAGAATTTCAGCATCACCTTTTTCAGCTTTTCCTTTATAATCTTTTGAATAATCATTGTCGATTAACTCTGATACTGCTTTTACTGTTACAGGTCCATCTGTTGTTTCTAATTCTTTAGAATCTTCATCCATTACATCTTCATCATTTTCTGATACTATGTTTGTGGTAACAGTCCAATCAGATTTACCTCCAATTGTTCCATCATGTTCTACTTTAATTGGCTCTAATACAAATTGTTCTGTTTTGTTCAAATATTTGTCATATCCTGTTACTTTATATGTGAATACTCTGTTGTTTACAGTTTCTATTGTATCTTTATAAGTTAATACTCCATCTTTATAAGTCACTATACCATCTTGTCTATCTTCCATTGTTACAAATGCTACTGGTGTTGTCTTTTCTTCATCGTTGTCCATATAGCATCTTACAATTTCATATCCAAGCATTGCTTCTTTTTGTTCATCTGTTAATGTATTTGTTATAGTTAATTTAACTTGATTTGTATTATTCTTATCTGAATCTGTTAGAATTTCTCTTGTTGCACTAACTTTTGTTCCTTCAGGCATTCTAGGTTTTCCAGCTAATTCATAAGCTCTAGCTTCATCATTTACAAAGTAAATTGCCCTTTTTTCTTCTTCCCATTGATTAGCATAAGCTATAGTTTCTTCATTTGGTTCCATTCCCCATTTTGTAAAGAAAGTTAATAGATTTTTCTTTGTTGCGGCACATGCTAATCTTATTAAATTATCATCTTTGCTATCAGTTAAGGTTAAAGCTATTCCTTTATCACCTTCTGCTTTTGGTGCTGAACTTGTATCTCTTGCATATGAATCCATTCTAGCAAATATTAAATTTTCTTGCTGTTCTGTATAAATATCGAATGTCTTAAAGTTATATCCACCTTTATCATATGCTAAATGTAATTGCCAATATAAACCTAATTGTGTAAATACATTTTGTGCTTTGCCAGTTTTTCCTGACATTACTTTCTTATATACTTCACGATAATCAAAACGAACTGAATTGTTAGTATCTTGTGCTTGTGATAATACTGAGAAGTAGTTGTTTGTAACTTCTCCGTGAACATATGCACTTTCATTTATGATATGTCCTATTTCGTGTGAAATACCCCATCCAAAGTAGTTTCCACTTACATATTTTCCATCTTTTCCATCAGATGTTGTTACAATAGGATTTCCTTTTGATAATGTTGGAACATCACCCCAGTCAATACCAATATGTAATCCACCTGCATACATTGCTGCACCCGCAAACATTTGATGATAACGGATATTTAATCTGCTTGATGGATAATTATTTTTAGTATTACTAGATGTATCTTTATTTAATCCCTTATGTTGATAGAATAAATCTACCATATCTTCCATTGCAACTAATGAATTATATAATCTATTTGCTTTTTCATCTACTGTTCCTTCTCCTAACCCTGCTAATATTTGTTTAGAAGATACTGAGTACATCATTTGGTCTAATACTATTTCTGTTGCTCCTAATATACAATTTTGCTCATTATATTCAAAGTTTAATTCTTTTGCAGTTGAATTTTTATGCTTTTCATTATGAGATTTTTCTAAGTCAGGTACAACTTCTGTAAGTTTTTCTACATACTTTGTTACAGCTTCTCTTCTTGCTGTTTCATCAGTTCTATCTATCTTACTTAGATCAAGTACTGGAATATAATCTCCTCCAACTACTCTTACTCCATACTGATCTGCTGGATTATTTCCTGTGTATTCAATGTATAGAGATCCGCCGCTCTCTTTATCTAAGCTATCTATTCTTGGTAAGGCAATTTCATTTAATCCAACTTTTAAACCTGTTCTAACAACTTGATGCCAGTTTGCAGCTTCTGGGTAATATTGTGTTAAGATTAAGTTTAAGTTTGTTGAATCTCCATTTTTCTTGCTTGGATTTCCTACAAATACTTTTATTACTTCATTACTATGAGCAACTACTCCAAGTGGTTGCCAAGCATTTAATCCACTTCTAAATGTTATGTGTGAATCTTTTGCTTTAGTAACTGTTGTATCGATTTCAACAACATCCTTTAGATTTTCTGTATCAAATATAAGTTTTGCTAAATCTAACTCTTTTTGTAAGCTATCTTTTTCTGGATGAAATTCTCCACTTACTTCATCCTTTGTATCTAATCTTGTTTGTAAATCTTTAAAAGTTTGTTCTGTTACAGTATCTTTTAAAGTTGTATGTAATTGGTCAGCATATAAGTTATTTATATCATCTTCTATTGAATCATACTCATAGAAGCGCATTTCAGCAATTGTTATTTTGCCTATATATGCATATCTTCTTCCAACTGCAACTTGTACTCTATCACTTTCAATTGGTTCTGGTAATTTAATTATAGTATATTGTCTTCCATTTTCTCCTGTTTTCTTAACAACTTGTGATGCAACTATTGGACCAACGTTGTTTCCTGTTGTCATATCCTTATACCATATTTTTGCATCAACGAAATCTCCTAAGTTTTCTATTTGAGCAAATGCAATATAGTTCATTTTATATGCTTTGTTAAATGTGACTTCTATACCTTTTGTATTATAATCATGATAAAATCCACCAAAGTCCCAATCATTTACTTGTAAATATGAATTATAGTCATTATCTACAACACCTATTGCTGATCTTCCAGTTCCTACTTTTATTGGATTTCCACTTTCATCTACATCTAATGGGCTATCTACCATAAAAGCTGTATTCCATGGTTTTAAAACTACACTCTCAATATTAGATGTAAGTTTTCCATCTTCTGTTGGAGTATTGATTAACTTATAAGCTGGCATAATTGCTGTTTCTATATTTGTAGTTTCCCCAATTGCAATATTTGACTTATCACTTTCTCCTATTGAGTTCACACCAATAACATATACTTGATATCTTTGATTATCTTCCAAGTCTGTTATTGAATATGATGTTGCTGTAAGTGGTTCTTCTAGTTTCTTTGTTGCTTCTATATAATCTCCATCTTCATATTTTCTATAAAATACTTTATATGAATTTGTAGCATTCATCTTTTTCCATGATACTTGTAGTTCTCTTACTCCACCTTTTACAGTTACATTATCTGGAGGAGCAGGGTTTGTTACTTCTTTTACTAATACTTTTGTTACTTCTCCATAACCGCTTTTCCAATCACCATTTACTGATTGTACTGCTACATCATATGTACAAGGAATATTGTCTTTTACTGCTCCAAAGAAATCACTAATAGTAATTGAGTTTCCATCAACACTATATTCTTGTGTTTGTAATCCATTCTTTTTTGTTTCTGCTGTGATTCTTACTTGGTATCCTGTTACATTTTGCATACTTTCCCATGCAACTGTAAAGTTTTCTCCATTTGCTTCATAACCTAATATTTTTGGAATATCTAAAGTTGGTGCAGGAATTCTTTTTTCGTTTCCGTTTAAGAATTCAACTTTTGCTATATCAGCTAATTTATTAGATTTAGTAGCTGTTACTTTAATTGTAATTCTCTTAACTGCAACTTTGCCTCCTAAATCAACTGAAATAGTTCCATCTGATTCAACTTTAGCTACTGCTTTTGATATTTTACTAATATTATAAGCTACAGGCGAATAATTTATTTTTGCACTCTTACTTAAAGTTGCTTCAATTACATTTCCGTCTTCAGTTTCTATTGTAATTGTTCCTTCTTCAATATTATTTTCTGGATTTGATGAAGGTTTAATTGTAATTTCTTGAGTTTCGGTTTTAATATTTTCATCTAAAGAAATTGCAATTTCTACTGGATTATCATTTGAAATATCCATTTCAGAATTTTGTGGTTTAAGTGTTACATATTTATCATTATTTTGTAAAATATCTTCAATTTTACCACTTTGTATATTTTCTTCTTTTACTTCTATTTTTGCTTTTGAAGTATCTACTGTTTCAAGAATAACTGCTTCATTTACTGATTTATCTTTATTTATTGCTACATAAGATAAATCAATTATATCAATTTTTTCATCCCCATTTAGGTCATATTTATCATTGTTTGAATAATTATCTATAGCTTCTATTATTTCATCTTCATCTGCTATATCTACTTTTCCATCTCCATTTATATCTCCTACTGCCATAAGTCCAACTTGCATATCTTTTAAAAGTTCAGAATATCCATTTGTTAGAGATATTTTTGAAATAGTGTCAGCTTTTATTTCTATATCATTTCTTACATAAGGAACGTAACCTTGTTTTTCTATTTCAAGAGTATATTTTCCTTCTGTTATATTTTTAAATGTATAAAATAATTTTGCATCTTTTCTTTTTTGTTCTTCATCAGAACTTTCATAAAATTCTGGATTAAGATATGTACCATCTTCACTTTTAAGCTTTACATCAAAAGCCATTCTTTGTGATGGTAAAGTCATATCCAATTGAACATCAAGTTCTCCTAAACCTGTTACATTATTAGTTGGACTTGGTTGTTCATTTGTCTCTTTTGGTGCTGTATTTGATTCACCTTGATTAGAGGCATAATTTTTTTTGCCTTCTGTTTCTTCTTTTCCAGTGTTTTCCGGATTATTAGATTGTTCGTTTTTTTCATTAACTTCTGAACCGTTAGATTCTTCTTCTCCAGAGTCTTCCGAACTACTAGATGTTCCATTTTCTCCAGTGCCTTCTGAATTTTTGTCTTTTTCGTTTGCATTTGTAACTGCTTCACCATTTGAATTGTCTGTTGTAACTTCAGATACAACATCATTTTCATCTGGTAATGTAGACATAATATTTGTAGCTAATACTGTTACATTTCCCATAATTAGTGACAAAATGATGCTCATTACAAGTGTAAATTTAAGTGTTTGTTTCATATTATTTTCCTCCCCTTTTGTTTTCCAATCTATTATATCAATAAATCTAGGAAAATTTCAAGATTTTTTAGTTACTTTTTTGTACAAATTGCATTTACTTTACAGAATTGCATTTACTTTTTCGCTTGACCGATTTATTAAGATTATTTTTATTATGACTTCATAATAAAAATTTATCTCCTTCATAATTCTATAGGTCAAAATTTTGAATTTTTTTGAATTATAAAAATTTATAGCACGGATTTTTGCATTTTTCCGTTCTATAAAAATTTATAGCACGGATTTTTGCATTTTTCCGTTCTATAAAAATTTATAGCACGGATTTTTTTATTTTCGTGCGATAGATTTTTATAATACATTTTTAATTTTCTTGCTTTATAATTTTTATTTTAAAAATAAATCAATATATTTTTGAAATGCAAATATTTGATTTCTACTATATCCAGTGGTTTCTATAATGATATTCTTTTCCTTTAAAGCATTAACTGCCACATTTAATGTCGTTTGCTTTATATCAATTAATTCTAGTATTTTCTTTCTTGAAATAATTGGCTCATCATATAATACATCTAATACTTTTCTTGCATTTTCTGGTTTTACTGGTAAATCCAATATAACTTTATCCATCTCCATAGTCAATTCAACAACACTTCTAAATTTTTGTTTTGCTGTTTCAATAACTGCTTCTAAGAAAAATTTAATCCAGCCTATGATGTCATTATGTGTCCTAACTCTTGTAAGTGTATCATAATATGTATCTTTATTTCTTTCAATATAGTCTGATATATATAAGCAAGACTTATCAAGCATTCCTTTACTTTGAATGTACAATGGAATAAGTAATCTTCCAATTCTCCCATTACCATCTAAAAATGGATGTATCGATTCAAATTGATAATGTAAAAT